>JAWOKY010000060.1:0-26122 GCA_033853975.1 Thermodesulfovibrionales bacterium | reverse complement strand
CTATCTACCGGAAGACGGCGGCCTACGGCCATTTCGGAAAGAACGATCCCGACTTCACCTGGGAGAGGACGGACAAGGCGGAGACTCTGAGGAACGAAGCGGGACTATAACAGAAATAGTTTCAGCGTCAGAGGTGCTGCATCTATGATTGTCTGACACTGTCACTGTCCACTGACACTAAGGAGGAGGAGAGATGGCAAAACACGACATAAAGGACATCGGTCTTGCGAAGAAGGGGAAACTGAGAATAGAGTGGGCCGCCAGGGAGATGCCGGTTCTCAGAAGCATCTCCGAGAGGTTTGCGAAGGAGAAGCCGCTTAAGGGGTTTAGGCTTTCGGCATGTCTTCATGTGACGACCGAGACTGCGAACCTCATGGAGACCCTGAAGGCAGGCGGGGCCGAGGTCCATCTGTGCGCCTCAAATCCCCTGAGCACCCAGGACGACGTTGCTGCTTCTCTTGTGCGGAACTCCGGCATCCCGACGTTTGCGATCAAAGGGGAAGACCACAAGACGTATTACAAGCATATCATGGACTGCCTCTCGCTTAAGCCGAACATCACGATGGACGACGGCGCGGACATTGTCTCGACCCTCCATACGGAAAAGAGGGATCTTCTCAAGGGGATCATCGGCGGCACCGAGGAGACGACGACCGGGGTGATACGCCTGCGGGCGATGGCGGAAAAAAGGGTGCTCGAGTACCCCATCGTTGCGGTAAACGACGCCTACACGAAATACATGTTCGATAACCGTTACGGCACCGGCCAGTCCACGATAGACGGCATCCTCAGGGCCACAAACAGGCTGATCGCCGGATCGATCTTTGTTGTTGCAGGCTACGGCTGGTGCAGCAAGGGGATTGCGATGAGGGCGAAGGGGCTTGGCGGAAGGGTGATCGTCACCGAGGTGAACCCCCTGAGGGCGCTCGAGGCAACGATGGACGGCTTCGACGTCATGCCGATGAAGGAGGCCGCAAGAATCGGTGATATCTTCGTGACCGCAACCGGCGACATCGACGTGATCTACAAGGAATGTTTCCCCCTGATGAAAGACGGGGCGATCTTCTGCAACTCCGGCCATTTCAACGTCGAGATATCGATCGGCGCGCTTAAGAAGATGTCGAAGGCAAGGAGGGTCATCAGGGACTTTGTCGAGGAGTATACGCTTAAAAACGGAAAAAGGATCTACCTCCTTGGCGAGGGCCGTCTCATCAACCTTGCTGCTGCCGAAGGCCATCCCTCAGCGGTGATGGACATGAGCTTTGCCAACCAGGCGCTCTGCGCCGAATACATGGCGAAGAACTATAAGAAGCTTGAAAAGAAGGTCTA
The DNA here is from genome assembly GCA_033853975.1 of Thermodesulfovibrionales bacterium. Classification (GTDB taxonomy): domain Bacteria; phylum Nitrospirota; class Thermodesulfovibrionia; order Thermodesulfovibrionales; family UBA6898; genus JAWOKY01. Next base: position 24,793 of record JAWOKY010000060.1, on the reverse strand, counting down.
TAGTGTCCCTGAAAAGATCGACAGCGAGATAGCAAGACTGAAGCTCAAATCGATGGGGATCAAGATAGACGTGCTTACCGCCGCCCAGAGGAAATACCTAAGCAGCTGGGAGATGGGAACGTAGAGCGGCTTTTTAGTGGAACCGAAGGCGGGTCAGAGACCCGCCTTCTTTGTTTTAAAGGCGATGAAATCCATGATGCTATATCAGCCAAACCAAATGGCACTCGTCTTGTCGAAATGGCATTTAGTTCCTTTTGCGCTGTATAATAGTGCATTCTCTATTTTGACCAGAAGGGGAGCTGGAAAATGAAGATTATTCTTCCGGTGGCTGGTAAAGGGACGCGTCTTCGTCCGCACACGCACACCAAGGCCAAGTCACTTGTGCACGTTGCGGGGAAGACCGTACTTGAACATATCGTGAGCCGTCTCCGGTCGTTGGATGCAAAAGAGGTCATCTTTATCATCGACGAAAACGGCGGTCAGATAAGGAAGTTCATGGAGAAGAAGTTTCCGGAGATGAACTGCCGGTACGTCGTCCAGAAGGAGCGTAAGGGGCCTGCTCATGCCGTCTCGCTCGTTTCTTCCCGCATCAGGAACAATGACGATATCCTTATAGTCTTCAACGACACGATCTTCGTTGCGGACCTGTCAAAGATCCCGACGCTTTGCAATGGCTGTGATGGCCTTATCTACTCAAAAGAAGTAGAGGACTACCAGAGGTTCGGAGTGAATGTAGTTGGGGGTGACTATATCGTCGGCATGGTCGAGAAGCCTGAAACCCCGGTTTCCCGCCTCGCCCAGGTAGGGCTCTATTACCTTAAAGACGGACCTGCCTTCATGCGTTTTCTAATGGAAACCATAGCAGCCGGGGATATGGTTAAGGGGGAGTATTACCTTCCATCTGTCTTCATGAGGATGATCAGGTCCGGCTGCAGGTTTCGTGCCCCTGAGATCGATGCCTGGCTCGATTGCGGGAAGCCCGAGACGCTCCTTGAGACCAACAGATATCTCCTTCAGGGAAACCACTGCGTGCAGGGCGATACAGCAAACTCCATCTTTATCGAACCGGTCCATATCGAGAAGGGAGCGGTTATACGCGACAGCATAATCGGTCCTGATGTCTCGGTGGCGGCGGGGTCTGTCATCGAGCAAAGCATCATCAGGAATTCGATTATCAACAGGAATAGTGAAGTTCGCAATATGGTGCTCCATAACTCCATCCTCGGCGATTCTGTGCATCTGGCCGGGTCTCACCGGCGGATGAATATCGGCGACCATTCGCTTATCGATCTACCGGGTTAGACCGATAGCCGGCAACAAACCGGCTGCCGATTTTCCCTTGTTTGTGCCTCAGCTGAACACTGCACCATCGCAAAATATTGGCTTGATTATTCAAACTCGCCCGTGGTATCGTTATACACCTTTGGTAGTGGGATAAATATGAAATCTTGCTTACCGTTAGATCTGTCAAGGGGATATCTGGGGTAGAGGTAATAAATGAGGCGCTTTAAAGACATAGGTAACGGGATCTGTCTGGCTTTTTTTGACTCTCTTGCCTTCCTCCTCTCACTGGGGCTTGCGTTTTCCACTAGAAAGGTCATGGGGACCGTACTGCAGGAAGTGGTTTTCCATGGGGACACTTTCGCGCAGAAGCTTGTTTCATGGTGGTGGATGCCGCCGATCTTCATCGCCTTTATCGCATGGGAAAAGCTTTACTTCAAAAGGCTGTCATTCTGGGATGAGACGAAGCTGCTGATCAAGGCCGTCACCATCTCCGTTTTGGTCATCTTTGCTCTGACGAGCATGGGGAAGATGAGCGATCAGATTTCCCGGCTTACCCTTGTTTTTCTGTGGTGGTACGGTCTGTTCGTTTTTCCCCTTTTCAGATTTCTTGCGAAGAAACTCCTGAGCAGGATATGCGTTTGGCAGGAGGACATCATAATCATAGGTGCCGGGAATGTGGGCGTTGCCGCTGCCAAGGAAATCACCAGGGATTCCCATCTGGGTTACAGGGTCGTTGGTTTTCTTGATGACAGAGAAGAATTGATGGGCAGGAACGTTCAGGTGGGTGAAATGTCCTATAAGATATTCGGCAAGACGAAGCACTTCAAAAAGTTCGTGAATCTGCTCAATATATCAACTGTCATGATAGCAATCCCTTCGCTTGACCGGGAAAGGTTGTGCGAAATAACCAATAATGTGCAGAGATTTGCAAAGAACCTTCTTCTTGTCCCCGACCTCAAAGGCGTGGCTCTCATAAACGCCGAACTGAACCACTTCTTCATGGAAGAGATGTTCGTTCTGAAGATCAACAACAATCTGAAGTCGCGCTATAACAGGATGCTGAAGTCTGCGTTCGATGTTGTGGTTGCCATACTGTTTCTGCCGTTGATACTGCTTTTGATAGCGATCATAGGACTGATTATCAGGATAGATTCTCCTGGCCCGGTGATCTTCACGCACGAGAGGGTTGGGCAGGGCGGACGCACCGTTGGCGTCTATAAGTTCAGGAGCATGTACAGGGATTCGGCTGAAAGGCTTACCCGTATACTGAAGTCCGATGAGGCGGCTCGTGCAGAGTGGGGCGCTACATTCAAGCTGAAAAACGATCCGCGGATCACAAGGGTGGGCAGGTTTCTTCGGAAGACGTCCCTCGATGAACTCCCGCAGATCTTCAATGTGATCAAAGGGGACATGAGCCTGGTTGGGCCCAGGCCGGTCGTGCAGGAGGAAATCGAAAAATATTACGGCAGACACGCCGAATACTATCATCTGGTCAAGCCGGGCATGACCGGCCTTTGGCAGGTCAGCGGCAGGAACGATACGGGGTACGACTACAGGGTCAACCTCGACAAGTGGTATGTTCTGAACTGGTCGGTCTGGCTCGATACCGTCTTGCTGCTTAAGACAGTGAAGGTCGTCCTGAAAAGGGATGGCGCTTACTGAAGCCCTTTATCCCGGCTCTGCATCGCCCTCCTGCGGCCGGTTGCGTCAGCAGCCTGCCCTGCTTATAATGTTGCATGACAGGAGGGAGCCATGGAGAATACGAAATTCTGCCTCTGCTGCGGGGAGCAAGTGCCTTTCAGCATCGTCGAGCGCAACGAGAGGAGAGAACTCACCTGCGCGTACTGCGGTTTTTCACTTGATGTCGAGAAGTTGTGGGAACCCGCAAGTGCAGTCGAAAAGGGCTGCATCCTCCTGGCCGATGACTCAGCCTATACCAGAAATATCATCGAGGATCTGATAAAGGAGAAGGGATTTTCCCCGAATGTCGTTTCTTTCGAAAACGGCCTTGGAATGATCTCAGAGTATTCGGCTTTTTTGGCGGCGGGCCGCCCTGTCGAAATTGCGATCATCGACCTTAACATGCCCGTGATGGACGGTCTCACCGCCGCACGCACAATGCGGGCGCTGGAAACGCAGAACAAGGCTGAGCGGGTCCCTATAGTCTTCTTTTCCGCGGAGAAGGCGAATGAGGACCTGAGAAGGCAGATGGAAAATCTTCAGCCTGCCAATTATGTCAATAAGGGCGCTGACCTTAATCCGGCCAATCTTAAGTCGCGGGTTGAGTATCTGTTGGGATATCTGATGGAGAAATATCACCGCAGGACGGCGTGATCCGCGTTTTCTTGACTTACCCAGAAAAATATCATTATAATCCAGAGATTTGCCAAAGGTGGCTATGGAAGATACCAACGAACTTATCAAACAGAGAATCAGAAAGATTGACGAACTCAGGGAAATGGGGATCAAGCCCTACGGCGACCCGTTTCAGGCCGAAGACCATGCCGAGGACCTGCTTGCCAGATACGCTGATACCCCAAAGGATGATCTCGAGGCCGAGGTCGTTCACTGTTCTCTTGCCGGACGGATCGTGGCCTTTCGCGATTTTGGAAAGGCTGCATTCGCCCATCTGCAGGACAGCTCGGGCAGGATACAGATCTATCTGAAAAGGGACGTGCTGGGCGACAGACACAAACTCCTCAAGAAACTCGATATCGGCGACATCATCGGGATCCGGGGAAGACTCTTCAGGACAAAGACGAACGAATTGACCGTAGAGGTCGAAGAGTTCGAACTGCTCTCCAAATCGGTAAGACCGCTGCCCGAAAAATGGCACGGCCTCAAGGACGTGGAGACGAGATATCGGCAGCGCTATGTCGACCTCATCGTAAACCCGGAGGTGAGGGAGAATTTCGCGAAGAGGAGCGTTATCATAAAGGGCGTTCGGGACTTTCTCGAATCCAGGGGGTTCATCGAGGTCGAGACCCCTATGATGCACCAGATACCCGGCGGAGCAACCGCCCGGCCGTTCAGAACCCACCACAATGCCCTTGATATCGATCTTTATCTGAGGATCGCACCGGAGCTCTATCTTAAGAGACTGCTTGTGGGCGGCTATGAGCGGGTGTACGAACTGAACAAAAATTTCCGGAACGAGGGTATATCGACAAGGCACAACCCGGAATTTTCGATGCTCGAATTCTATATCGCGTACAGGGATTACAACTTCCTCATGTCCTTCACCGAGGAGCTTATTACGGCTGTTGCCATGAAGGCCTGCGGCACGCTGAAGATCCCATACGGCGACGACGTGATTGACCTTACGCCTCCCTGGAAGAAGGTGCCGATGCTCGAGGCGCTTGCCGAAAACGGCGTACCCCGGGAAATCCTCAACGACGCCGAAAAGGCGAAGCAGTGGGCAAGGGAAAACAGGATCGATATCCCGGATGGTTCCTCGCTCGGAAAGATCCTCGACGAGATATTCAAGGAGAAGGTGGAGCCCGGCCTTTTGCAGCCGACTTTCATCATCGATCATCCGGTAGAACTCTCACCGCTCGCAAAGAGAAAGCCGGACAATCCTTCCCTTGTCGAGAGGTTCGAACTCTTTATATGTTCGAGAGAACTTGCAAACGCATTTTCGGAGCTGAACGATCCCTTTGATCAGAAGGGAAGGTTCCTCGAACAGGTGAAGGCTAAACAGGCCGGAGACGAAGAGGCGCACTGGATGGACGAGGATTTCATCAGGGCCCTCGAATACGGCCTGCCTCCTGCAGCCGGCGAAGGCATAGGCATCGACAGACTTGTGATGCTCCTCACCAATTCGCAGTCTATCAGGGACGTGATCCTTTTTCCGCAACTGAAGCCGGAGGATTAGCCGTCAGCGCGGCCACAAGCTGTCATGAACCTCCCCTACCAGGTATTCATAGCACTCAGATATCTGAGGTCAAAGAAGAAGCACAGGGGCCTTTCGGTGAATACGGCGATATCGATCGGCGGCGTGGCCGTCGGCGTTATGGCCCTTCTTGTTGTGCTTGCCGTCATGAGCGGATTCCAGCAGGACCTTCAAAAGAAGATCCTCGGCGCTAACGCACATATCATCGTTCGCGATTACAGGGGCGCGATGTCGGGATACGACCGCGTGGCCTCGGCTCTGAAGGATCAGAAGGACGTTGTCTCTTTTGCCCCCTTTGTCCTCGGGCAGGTGATGGTTTCTTATGAAAAGAGGGCTCACGGCGTTTATCTCAGGGGAATAGAGCCCGACGTCGAAAAGAAGACGACCGAGATCATCCAGCACATAAAAGAGGGAAGTTTCGCTGGTCTCTCGGAGAGTTCGGGACTTCCCGGTATCGTCCTTGGCGGCGAGCTTGCGGCAAACCTGGGGGTGTTTGTCGGGGACACGGTGAACATCGTTTCGCCGATCGGAGAGATAGGCCCCATGGGGATGCTGCCGAAAGTGAAACAGTTCAAGGTGGTGGGCATCTTCGAGATCGGCATGTTCGAATACGACTCGAACCTCGTGCTGACAGGCATGAAGGCGGCGCAGGATTTCTTCGGGATGGGGAATGACATAAGCGGTGTCGAGGTGAGGCTCGACGATATCTACAAGGCCCCTCAGGTGACGAAGCGGCTTCAGTCCGCGCTGGGTTTTCCCTACGATGTGATGGACTGGATGTCGATGAACAAGAACCTTTTTTCTGCACTTAAGCTCGAAAAGTTCGCCATGTTTGTCATCCTCGTGCTGATCGTGCTTGTGGCTTCATTCAATATAATCAGCAATCTGATCATGAACGTGATAGAAAAGAGCAGGGAGATCGCAATCCTGAAGGCGATGGGCGCGACGAACTCCGGGATCATGACTGTCTTCATGCTGCAGGGGCTGTTCATCGGCCTGATAGGCACGTTCATCGGCATAACGGGCGGGTATCTGCTTGGCTATGTTCTCAACACCTACCAGCTCATCAGGCTTCCGGCGGACGTATACTATCTGAATCACCTGCCGGTCCTGATGAAGTTTTCTGATTTTATCATGATTTCTGCATCTGCGATCCTGATAAGCTTTCTTGCCACCCTCTACCCGGCGTGGCAGGCAGCCAAGCTTGACCCTGTCGAGCCGCTGAGGTATGAGTAGATCCATGGCCGGGCTTCTTGAGGCTCATGAGGTCACCAAGTCGTTCAGGACCGAGGCGGGCGAGCTGCATGTGCTCAAGGGGATCAGTGTCGGGATAAAGGCCGGAGAGATGGTCGGCATCATCGGTGCATCGGGCGCGGGCAAGAGCACCTTTCTTCATATCCTGGGCGCGCTGGACAGGCCCACATCCGGCCACGTATTGTTTCAGGGGAGGGACATATCGACACTCGATGAAAAGGCGCTTGCCAGGTTCAGGAATGTGAGTGTGGGGTTTGTCTTCCAGTTTCATCATCTGCTGCCTGAATTCAATTCGCTTGAAAACGTCGTGCTTCCCGGCATGATAGGAGGGATGGACGTAAGTGAAACCCGGGAGAGGGCGAAGGATATCCTCGGAGAACTCGGCCTTTCGAAAAGGATGCTCCACAGGCCTGGAGAACTGTCCGGGGGAGAACAGCAGCGCGTTGCAGTTGCAAGGGCGCTCATCAGGAACCCGCAGGTTGTTCTCGCCGATGAGCCTACCGGGAATTTAGACACCGCCACCGGCAATGAACTCTTCGAGCTTTTTATCGAACTCAACAGGAAGCGGGGGATAGCCTTCGTAGTCGTCACTCACAACAAGACCCTCTCGGATCGCTGTCACAGGGTCCTTGAAATGGCCGACGGCAGATTTATTCAGTAAGGAAAATTTATGAATTGCCCTTGCCGCTGAATTTTCTTTTCAGGGCCTTTTCGACCGGCTCAGGCACGAGTTCAGACACAGGGCCTCCGAGCGAGGCGATCTCTTTGACGATCGTTGCCGTCAGGAAGGAGTATTCCTCGCTGGGCATCATGAAGACGGTTTCTATCTCAGGGTTCAGCCTCCGGTTCATAAGGGCCATCTGAAGCTCGTATTCGAAGTCCGATACCGCCCGCAACCCCCTGATGATGACGGTGCCCCTCTTGCTCTTGACGTAATCCACAAGAAGTCCGTCAAACACTTCTATCCTCACCCTTCCGTATCCTTCCAGAGAGCTGCTGATCAGCGAAAGTCGTTCCCTGACGGTGAAAAGGGGCTTTTTCTTCATGCTCGGCGCCACGGCGACTATGACTTCATCGAAGGCCCTCAGACTTCTGACAACGAGGTCCAGATGACCGTTCGTAAAAGGGTCGAAGGTTCCCGGATAAATAGCGATTGTTTTCATGGCTCCTTCCTGTATAAAGTGAGTGCCGTGTCTCCGTATCGGTAGTTCTTCACCAGTTTCAGAGAGCGGGGAACAAAGGTGAGCGGTTTCCGTGAAGGATGCTCTGCGATGAGGCGTCCGCCGGGCCTTAAAACGTCATGAATATCGACGAAGGACAGAATCTCCTCCAACTCCTCCGATGCGTATGGAGGATCCGCAAAAATGATATCGAAGCACATGCCGGCACCCGAGGTCCGGATAAGAAAGCGGATTGACTCTTCGCGGAATGAAAAAGCCCTGCCGACAAGGCCCAGCTTTACTACGGTATCACTGATGGCGCGAAAGCGCACCGGATTAGACTCAACGAGGTATGCCTTTTCGGCACCCCGTGAAAGCGCCTCAAGACCCACGGTGCCTGTTCCGGCGTACAGGTCAAGGAAGACCGCGTCCATGATATCGCCTCTGAGGATGTCGAAGATAGCCTCCCTGACCTTTGCCGAGGTCGGTCTCAGTTCATCTCCGGCCTTTGCCTTGAACGCCTTTCGCGAACCGATCTTTCTTCCTTTGAGTCCCCCGCTTGAAATTCTCACGCCTGTTTTCCCGAAAACCTGGATTCAGCCCTACTCCTGTGTTTTAAGTGTGACTGTGCCTGTCTGTGGATCGTAGTTGTACCTGGAAACATCCAGCCTGGAGCCTACCATGTCTTCCACATCCTGCAGGCTTTCCGGATATTTTCCATTGGCCGCGTGGTAGGCAACGATGCTCTGTCTGACGGCGTCGAGACTGGCGGTCTTACTTACCTCTCCCGCGTTCTTTACGGCACCCACGTATGTATCTACCGGATTGGCCTGCCTGCTGTCGCAGGAAGTCAGGATAAAAGAACCGAGTATAACCGATAAAATAAGAACCCTTTTCGCAACCATCAATGATTATTTTATTCGCGCGCAGCTGTTCTGTCAAAGTGTTATCGCTGAAGTGACAGCAAAGGGAAGTTTGAACCCTTCGCGGCTGTCCAAAATATCATCGTCGCAGCGGCAAGCAGACGATCAGGTCCAGGCTGGGGTTAATTCCCCGGAATCTGGTACAATAATCCTGTCCGAATCACCGAGACGAGATGGAAGAAATATACAACATAAAGCTCCCGGTTTTCGAGGGTCCGCTAGACCTGCTCCTGCACCTCATCAGGGACAACAAGGTGGACATCTACGATATACCCATATCGTTCATCACGAGCCGCTATCTCGAATATATCGAAATGATGAAGGAACTCAACCTGGAAATAGCGGGCGAGTTCCTTGTCATGGCTGCAACGCTGATCCAGATCAAATCGAGGATGCTTCTTCCCCCTGATGAAGAGGTCCAACCCGAACAGCTGGAAGACCCGCGGCTCGAACTCGTCCAGAGGCTTCTTGAGTATCAGGCGTACAAGGACGCTGCTTCGATACTGAAGGAGAGGGAGGATGAGGCGCTCAAGATTTTTTCGCGACCTCCTCTTGAGGAGGATGAGGAAGAGGGAGTGGAGCCCGAACTCTACCTTTTCGATGTAAACATCTTCGATCTGATGGGCGCCTTCAAGAAGATGCTCGACGCGGCGCCTCCGGAAGTCCGGACGATCACGAGAGAGACGCTCACCGTGAAGGACAGGATGGTCACGATTATGGAGATGATCGAGAATCTCGAAAGCATCAGGTTCGAAGAGGTCTTCAGGGACAGTGTCACCAAGTCTCAGATGATTGTGACCTTCCTTGCCGTGCTTGAACTGCTGAGACTCGGCCTTGCGCGGGCGTACCAGGAGAGGGAGTTCGGGAGCATCTGGATAATCAATCCAGGAAAAGGGACTTCCGCGGAAGCGACCGAGAGTGGAAAGCAGGGTGACCCGCCCTCAAGCCCCTGATTGTTGGCTTTCCATTTGACGTTTTGCGAACTGGTTTTCTTGACAACGAAACATCTGTAGTGGTAATTTTTACGCTATGGCCAAAGACTACAAAGACACACTGAACCTTCCGCAGACCGGCTTCCCGATGAAGGCGAACCTTTCCCAGCGGGAACCGGAGATGCTCAAGAGCTGGGACGAAAATAGGATCTACGAAAAGCTGCAGGACCATCGTCGCAGAGAGTCTGTGGGTAAGTACATACTTCACGACGGCCCGCCATATGCCAACGGGCATATCCACATGGGCCATGCCCTCAATAAAATACTCAAGGACATCATAGTCAAGTACAAGGGGATGAAGGGTTTTTATGCACCCTATATTCCGGGCTGGGACTGTCATGGACTTCCGATAGAGCTTCAGGTCGACAAGAACCTCGGGGACAGGAAAGACAAAATAGCCATAACCGAGAAGCGGCAGCTGTGCAGGGAATATGCGGCCGGATTCGTCGATATCCAGAGAGAGGAGTTCAAGAGGCTGGGCGTCTTCGGCGATTGGCCGAGGCCCTACCTCACGATGACCTACGATTACGAGGCCTCGATCGTGCGTGAGTTCTTCAGGTTCGTGAAGGGCGGCTACGTCTACAAGGGGAAGAAACCGGTGCATTGGTGCCCGTCATGCGTGACGGCTCTGGCCGAGGCAGAGGTTGAATACGCAGACAAGGAGTCGCCTTCGGTATTCGTGAAATTCGCGATCGATGAAGAAAGCATAGACAGACATCTGCCTTCTCTGAAGGGGAAAAAAGTCTTCGTGGTAATCTGGACTACGACCCCCTGGACTTTGCCTGCCAATCTGGCTGTTGCCTTCCACCCTGACCTTGAATACGCGGCAGTAGAGCATGACGGAGAAGTGCTTGTCGTGGCCGAGGGCAGGGTCGAGGCGCTTCGCGAGGTGATCGGACTTCAGGGCGGGATTATCGCCAAGGTCCGCGGCAGGGAGCTCGAAGGGATGATGGCAGAGCACCCCTTCATAGCGAGGAAATCAAGGGCGGTCCTTGGCGAATTCGTCTCGCTGGAAGAGGGCACCGGCATTGTCCATATAGCGCCTGGACACGGGGAAGACGATTATGAGACCGGATTGAAGTATGGCCTTGACATTTACGCGCCGGTCGATGACGGAGGAAAATTCACTAAGCAGGCTGGCGAGCTGGAAGGGCAATTCGTATTCAAGGCCAATCAGGTGATCATCGAGATGCTGAAAGAAAGAAATGCCCTCATCAGGGAAATGAAGATCACCCACTCATATCCGCACTGCTGGCGATGCAAAAAGCCGGTGATCTTCAGGGCAACGGAACAATGGTTCATCTCCGTGGAGCACGATGAACTTCGGAAGAAATGTCTCGAAGAGATTAACGGGGTCGACTGGGTTCCGAAATGGGGGCGCGACAGGATTGCCGGAATGGTCTCGAACAGACCGGACTGGTGCATCTCAAGGCAGAGGAGCTGGGGAGTTCCAATCACCATGATAAGGTGTTCCGAATGCGGGAGCTTTGTCGAGGACGAGGGTATCCTTGAGGGGATCACCGAACTTGTTCTCAAAAACGGGGCCGATGTCTGGTTCATGAAGGATGCCGGAGAATTTCTGCCTGCAGGATATACTTGCAAAAAATGCGGGGGAGCGACATTCAACAAGGAGATGGATATCCTGGATGTCTGGTTCGATTCGGGAGTCAGCCATGCAGCGGTCGTTGAAAACGACGATCGGCTGTCATGGCCTGCGGATATGTACCTCGAAGGAAGTGACCAGCACAGGGGGTGGTTTCAGAGTTCGCTTCTTGTCTCCGTCGGCACCCGGGGAACGGCGCCATACAGGACTGTCCTGACGCATGGCTTTGTGGTCGATGGCTCCGGGAAGAAGATGTCCAAATCGCTTGGTAATGTGATAGCGCCGCAGGAGATCATCAAGGGTTTCGGAGCGGAAATACTCCGCATATGGGTTGCAGCTGAGGATTACAGGGACGACATAAGAATCTCGAAGGAGATCCTCAACAGACTTACCGAGGCATACCGAAAGATCCGCAACACATGCCGGTTCCTCATAGGAAACCTCTATGATTTCGATGGCGCTGACTACAGCGACAGGCTCGACGAGATCGATCGCTGGGCGATGCACCGACTCCAGATGCTCGTCAAAAGGGCGACGAATGCGTACGAAAATTTCGATTTTCACGAGGCGTTTCATTCGATCCATAACTTCTGCATTGTGGACATGAGCTCCATCTATCTGGATATCCTGAAAGACAGGCTCTATACCGCCGAGGCTGATTCGGTCCAGCGCCGCGCGAGCCAGTGGGTGCTGTCTGAGATACTTTCATCGTTGACAAGGCTTATGGCCCCGATTCTGTCCTTTACCGCCGAAGAGGTATGGGGATACGTGAAGGGGAAGCCTGGAGACGGACCTTCGGAGTCGGTCTTCTTCGCTTCGTTTCCGGAGGTGAAGGAAGAGTTCATCGATGCCGCCCTCGAGGAAAAGTGGAAGGGGCTCCTCGAACTTCGGGATGAGGTGAACAAGGCTCTCGAAATTAAAAGGGCGGAGAAGTTCATAGGGAATTCTCTCGAAGCGAGGTTGAGACTGAATCTTCCGGAAAAGCTGAGGAGCCTTGTCGGAGCCTACTCGGGATCTCTCCCTGCATTTTTCCTCGTTTCGTCGGTCGATATAAGCGGCGGCACATTGAGCGGCGCATACGAGAGCCCTAACATTGAGGGCCTGCAGGTTGCGGTCGAAAAGGCGCCTGGCAGCAAGTGCCAAAGATGCTGGAACTGGAGCGAGAAGGTTGGCTCATACAGCGACGAACCTGAGCTCTGCGAGAGATGTTATCCCGTCATTAAGGGATCCGCATAGACTTTGCGCTTTTTTCGCCACTTTCGCCTCTCTCTTATGGATTTACCATGCAGCTGACGCTGGAAGAGAGCAGCCATCTTTCGGCCGGCACCTTAGACGAGTTTGTGATATTCATGCTCCAGTGTTCATCTCTTTGCCTCATTTTTATTAAATAAAGCGATCGCTTCCTTCCCCTGATGCCGCTATTGCGCGTTGACAGCCGCCCTTCAGGCGATATACTACTATTAGTGCCGGCACGGCGGACACTCGGGACTGATCAATAAATACCGAAGGCCGATAAAACTTTGCGGAAAGGAGAGCGAGGAGATGGCTCAGAAGGAGACGAGGCGGAAGGGGCAGAGCAAGGAGGAGAGGGCTTTTTCCTTCCTTCCCATCAACGAGCGGGAGGCAAAGCCGCGGGGGCAGGGCATAACGGAGATACGCGGCCCCTATTACACACCCATGGGAAAGCGGTATCTCGCGGATGTTCTGGAGACAATGGGTGACTATGTCGACATACTGAAATTTGCCGGCGGCTCATTCAGCCTCATGCCGCGCAAGGCGGTAAAGGAACTGATCGACCTCTGCCATGGGTATAACGTGATGGTCGATACGGGAGGGTTCATCGAGCACGTCCTTACTCTGGGAAGTGCTGCCGTCAGCCGTTACATCGATGAATGCCGCCGTCTGGAGTTCGACATCATAGAGATATCGAGCGGGTTCATAAGTGTTCCTTCCGATGACCTTGTGAGACTGACTGAGAAGGTGCAGAAGGCCGGACTCAAGGTGAAGGCCGAGGTGGGCATTCAGTTCGGGGCCGGGGGGGCGAGCACTGTAGAAGAACTGGAGGCCGAGGGGACGAGCGACCCAGACTGGGCTATCATGAGGGCGAAGAGGCATATCGATGCCGGGGCATATATGATCATGATCGAGTCTGAAGGGATCACCGAAAGCGTCCGCACCTGGCGCACCGATGTGATAAGCAAGATCATACGAGAACTCGGCATCGAAAAGACCATGTTCGAGGCCGCAGAACCAGATGTCTTTGGATGGTATATCAAGAATTATGGTCCCGATGTGAACCTCTTTGTCGATCACAGCCAGATCGTTCAACTGGAATGCCTGCGTTCAGGTATCTGGGGAACGAAGGACGTCTGGGGCCGGGTTCTGACCCATAAGGCCGACTGAATACCGGTCAAAAAAGAAAACGTTGCCGTTTTGCCGGCAACGTTCATCAGACGCTTCATGCATTAGACTGCATCGGTTATTATGCATGTCTGCGCAACAGGCTGACCATTCTTGTGGTGACCGCCGTACCAGTGACAAACCCGCTTATGCCGATTGCAAGCATTGCAACCAGGCACAGAACGGTAGTAGATACCCCGGTAAGGGCTATGATGCCGAGTACTCCAGTAGCAAGGCCGAGCAGAAAGTCGACCCCGGCCGCAGCAGTCATTGCCTCATGGGCAATCTTTCTGAACCGCATACTCTCTGCGGCGCCTTCAAGTTCTAGCGCGTTAAGACGCAGGGTCATTCCGCTGCTGAACATGAGGGTAGTGCCGTACAAGATTACAGCTACCGGTACAAGGACCATCGGGGAAAGTTTCAGAAGCGAAAGGATTCCGAGAACTACTCCCGCGACCCCACCGAGGAACTCGGAGGTCACCCCAACGCCAAGTTCAGCCTCATCAAACCGGTTGTGGCTTGTTTCAGAGAGAAGCTTCGAAAACCGCATCGAAATTGCGCCGCCCTCAAGCAGAAAAGCGGCACCCATTACCACGACAGCCACAGGCAGCAGTGTCTCCGGCATAATGCCCGAGAGTGCGACCAGCGCAAGAACCACCGCAGCGCCGGAGGCGATACCTTCAGCCAGTGAGCCGCCGAGTACGGTCTTCTCGGTCTTCTTAACCTCTTCGAGAGGCTGAGTCGTTAAGGTGCTGTTCATATTTAGGCCTCCCTTCTATCGCAATTAATTGTTCATAATGGGCAAACCCATTGATTTGCCCGCCTTATCCCACAACTTATCATATAACAAATTGGTTATATAAGCAACGGCAAAATAGGGAGGAAAAACAGAAATACGTAATGATATTAGTAACTTAGTAGTGGTACCCTCTATTATCTCTTTATATCAGGCACAATCTGCGGAATTCAACCGCATGCTGACGCCCGCTCATCTTTTCTTGTCGGGAGCAGCCGTCCGAAGCGTCCGCAGCCTGGCGATCTCTTCCTGGTAGCCGTAAATGTGGGCTCCGGCGCTATAGGCGAAAATTGCGCCATTCCTGAGGCCAACCTCTCCGGCAACATACCTCTTCAGGAGTTCGATGCCCCCCAGGTTTGTCGGAAAACCTGCCCAGAGGTCCCACGAACGGAAATAGCAGGTAACGGTAAGGGCAAGCCCGTCGGCGTCGGGGATTGCCTTGAAATCAAGAAGGCGCAGACAGGGCGGATCAAGCTTTCCGTCGTTTCCTATGCATACGTCGTGGTCTTCGGGAGAGCCGATTTCGATGATTGCCTGGTTTGTAAGGGGTGTTTCAGCCAGCATGCTTGTCACCCTTTCGAGCTGAGTTCCGCCTTTGGGCATCGGGTGATGGATTCTGCTGGCGTATTTGTATGTCTCGTTTTCAGAAAGTGCGGGGTCCATAAGGTAATTCGCAAAATAGTCCTCTATGTATTCCATCGTGGTTGGGGCGGGGATAGCGGAGCCCGGCGGCATCACCGGCACGATGTCCTGATCCGGATGCTCGATATAGACGGCGATGCCCGGATACTGAAGACGGTACTGCTCCTTTTCGAAAGAACCCTTTTGTATCTTCTGGGTATAAGAATGGTCAAAGATGTTGTAGATAAGCTGAAACCATGCATCGGATATGGTCTTGGCGTTCAGATAAAATGGAAACATAGTATTCCCCTTCGTAACGGTTTTTCGTATTGTACCATCACGCCCCGCATCTTTAAAAGGATGACAAACAGCTGAGAAGGCGGCGGGCTTCGGACAGGTCAGATAATCTGAAGCAGAAGCGCAGCATCCAGAATTATCACCGCTGCGGCGATTGCAGCGAGGAGAAGTTTGCTGCTCCGGTAGTTTGCGAATTTCCCCATGACTCTCCTCGAAGAGGTGAGAAAGACAAGCGCGGCAATGGTCAGCGGAAGCTGTATGCTGAGTGCGATCTGGCTCCAGATGATACCCTGAAAGGGGTCCTTGAGGAAGAATATAAACGCAAGTCCCCCCAGGATGGTAATGAGAGCTCCGGCCCGGGAATGGCTGTCCCTGAGATCGAGAGGCTCGCCGAAGAAACCCGCAAAGATGCTCCCACCCGCCATTGCAGCCGTTACCGAAGAGGAAAAGCCGGCAAAAAGCAGCGCAACGGCGAAGATGGTGGAAGCGGCAGGTCCGGCCAGCGGCCTGAGCATCATCCCGGCCTGGGAAAGGTCAGTAACGACAATACCGTGAGAATGGAAGACAGAAGCCGCTGCGATTATCAGCGCGGCGTTTATCGCCCACCCAGCGGCCATCGCGACAATCGTATCGGTGAACTCCAGTGCGAGCTGACGCTTCACGACCTCTTCGGTTTCGAGGTTCCATTGCCTGCTCTGGATGATTTCTGAATGCAGAAAGAGATTGTGTGGCATGACAACCGCCCCAAGGACGCTCATGACGATAGGAAGGGAGCCGTCGGGAAATGAAGGGACAAGCAGGCACTCCAGGGCATCGGTCCACTGCAGTCTCACGATAAACAGCTCCGCGATGACAGAAAGACCGATGAGAGAAACGAACCCTATAATCCATCGCTCGAGTCTTCGATAGCTGTTTGAAAAAAGCATCCACAGAACGAGCAAAACCGTGAGGACTGCGCCTGCAGGCACGGGAAGACCTGAGAGCATTTTGAGGCCTATTGCGGCGCCCAGTATCTCCGCCAGTGCCGTGGAGACCGAGGCCAGTACCGCACTGGCCAGAAAAATCCTGCTGATCAGTCTCGGAAAAAACCTGGTCGAGGCCTCCGACAGACAAAGACCCGTCACTATCCCGAGGTGTGCCGCGTTATGCTGAAGCACGACAAGCATGAACGTGGAGAGTGTGACCATCCAGAGGAGCTTGTATCCATAGAGCGCCCCTGCTGCTATATTTGCTGCCCAGTTCCCCGGATCTATGAAGCCCACCGTGACGATAAATCCCGGACCGATATACCGGAGTATCTCGATCGCTCCGAGGCGCGGCGTATGCTTGCCGAAAATCCTTCTGGTCATGGGATTCCGTATGGTCAGTCGACAACCAAATTCTCCGTTAAATTGCGGTACAATGCAACAGATCTTTGTTATAGTAAATAATATGGGATTTGCCGCAACAGGGCGCCAGTGAAAGAGAGGTCAAGAATGGCATTTGTTATAGCGGTGGCAGGTAAGGGTGGCACTGGAAAGACCAGTGTAGCTGCACTTACGGTGAAATACCTGATGGAAAAAAAGAACAAGGCTGTGCTGGCCGTGGACGCCGACAGCAACTCCTGCCTGAATGAGGCCCTCGGCGTAGATGTGCATGCGACGATCGGGCGTCTGCGGGAAGAGTCCCTTCAGACGATACGCAGCGGTGCCGAACGCCCGGGCGGGATGTCGATGGAGCAACTTTTCGACTATCAGGTGCAGCAATCTATTATAGAGTCAAAGGGATTCGATCTCATGGTAATGGGAAGGCCGGAAGGACCGGGCTGTTACTGTGCTGCCAACAATATCATAAGAAAGTACACGGACAAGCTGTCAGAAACGTATTCCTATGTCGTCATCGACAACGAAGCGGGGATGGAGCATCTGAGCCGGCGAACGACCCACAAGGTCGACCTCCTTTTGATTGTAAGCGACCCTACGGTGAGGGGCATAAAGACGGCCCGGCGCATCGACGACCTTGTAAAGGAGCTGAACCTGGATGTCGGCAGACATGTTCTTGTCATCAACCGGGTGACGGGGGCCGAGGGCGGCGAGGTCAGGAAATTTGCGGAGCAACTCGGTCTTGTCGTGGCGGGACTCGTTCCGCAGGATCAGAGTATCTTCGAGTATGATCTTCAGGGAAAGGCGATTATCGATCTGCCGGGGGATTCCGCCGCGGTCTGCGCAGTCTACGGCATCCTTGACTCATGCGGGATAGGGTGAAGGCGCCCGTCAGCGCGAGCGGAGACTTTCGAAGTTATTTTTTCTTAGCATCTTTTCCACCTTCTGTCTTATCTCGATCCAGACGGGGTGGATGACGCAGGTACTGCTGAAGCCGCACATGCCCTCGTCGATGGCGCATACGTTCATGGCTACAGGCCCCTGTATCGCCTCGATCACGTCAAGAAGCGTTATTTCTTTCGGTGGCCTTGTGAGTTCAAACCCTCCCTTGACGCCCCTGTAAGACCTGACGATGCCGGCCTTCGTGAGCTTCTGGAGGATCTTCGCGAGGAAGCTTTTCGGGACGCATCGCTCCCTTGATATCTCATCTACCATGGTTACGGAGCCCCACTTGCCCGACAGATAGTCGACGCACCGTATGGCATAGTCTGTTTCTCTTGTTATCTGCATGCGGTCTTTCCTTCTGCGGGGGCGCCATAAGACGCCCCCGTCATGTCAGATCAATATGCACCTTTTCCGGCCGCTACGTCAAGCTCCGTTGTCTTGTGTCTGAATATTCTGTATATCCAGATCTGATAGGCGATAACTATCGGAACGAAGATGAGCGCCACGACGGTCATGATCTTCAGGGTATAGATACTTGAGGAAGAATTGAAAGCGGTCAGGCTGTAATTCGGGTCGAGGCTGGAAGGGATCAGGTTGGGATAGAGCCCTATGACTCCGGTAAAGGTGACAAGGACGATCGTCAGGCATGAGGCAAAAAATGCCTTCAGATAAGCGCCCCGTGCGGAAAAGACGCCTGTTGCGAGAAGTGACAGCACGGCAAGGACGGGCACGATCAGGAGCACAGGATTTTCAAGGTAATTCTGATAGAGATGTGTCGCGAAGTAGGTATAGACAAGAAAGGCGACTGCAACGACGAGCAGGGCGATCCAGAGCTTCTTTGCGATGCCGGCCGCGTTTTCGCTTATGGTGTCAGCGGTCTTAAGAGTAATCCAGAGGGAACCGTGTACGAGGAACAGGAGCACGAAGAGAACTCCGGTGAGCAGTCCGTAAGGGTTCAAAAGGTAAAGGAGCGACCCGTGATATCCCGCTGCGTCTATCGGAAGACCCTGAAAGATATTGCCGAAGGCAACACCAAAGAGAAGGGCAGGAAGAAGGCTGCCCAGAAAAATCCCCGTGTCCCATCTCCCTGTCCATGAGGGGCTTTCGGACTTGCCCCTGAACTCAAGGGATATACCCCTGATGATGAGCGAGAAAAGCACAAGGAGAAGCGCCGAATAAAGATAGCTGAACATATAGGCATAGGTGGTCGGAAAAGCGGCGAAAGTGGCGCCTCCCGCCGTAATGAGCCATACCTCGTTTCCGTCCCAAACCGGTCCTATGGTGTTGAGCATGACCCTTTTTTGAGTCTCGTCTTTGGCGATGAACCTGTACAGCATTCCGGCGCCGAAGTCGAAGCCGTCGAGCATGAAATAAACTGCCCAGAGAACTGCCCAGAGGATAAACCAGATCACCTGGAACTCCATATCACACCTCCTGTACTCTTGCATGTTTAAGTATTGCCGAGATATCCTCATCAGGCCCCTTCCTGGCTGTGCGTGTGAGAAGATAGATGTCCACGATCGCAAGGAAACCGTACAGGAGGGTGAAGCCCAGCAGAGAGGCCCAGACCTGCAGAGGGCTCACCGCCTTCGAGGCTGCGTCCGAGGTTTTGAGAACTCCGTAAACGATCCACGGCTGTCTTCCCACCTCAGCCACGATCCAGCCCAACTGGCCTGCAATATAAGGAAGGGGGAGCGCGTAGAGCATGATCTTCAGAAATTTTGAATGGGAATCGAGGCCTTCTCTTCGCGAGATTATGAACGCTATAAGACTCAATAAAACGAAAAGTGTGCCGAGAGCAACCATCGCCCTGAAGCTGAGGAACGTCGGCATTACCGGGGGCCTGCCTTCCTTAGGGAAGTCTTTAAGTCCCTGCACCTGAGCCTGTCCCTCTCCAAAGGCGAGGAAACTGAGCAGTCTTGGTATACCGACGGCTTCGACGGAGTTGCGTTCATTTGCCGTGTCGGGAACGACTAATAGATAATAGTCGGCCGCTGCCTTCGTATTCCAGACCGATTCCATCGCTGCAAACTTTGTGGGCTGGATCTTTGCAACCTCCTTTGCGTGGAAATCGCCGACGGCAAAGACCAGGATGGAACTTGCGAGTCCGAATGCTGATGCGATTCTGAAGGACCTCTTGAAGAAATCGGGATTGGTCTTCTTTAGCAGATGGTATGCGGAGATGCCCATGACGAAGAAGGCCGCGATCACATAGCCAGAAAGAACCGTATGGAAGAATTTCAGCCAGCCGTATGGATTTGTGACCATGGCTGCAAAGTCCGTCATCTCGGCTCTGTTGTTTCTGAGGACGTATCCGACGGGATGCTGCATCCAGCCGTTTGCCAGCAGAATCCAGAGCGCAGAGAGGTTAGTTGCGATGGCCACGAGCCAGATGGACAGGGAATGGACGCCCTTTGAGACCCTGTTCCAGCCGAAGACCCAGAGCCCTATGAATGTGGATTCAAGGAAAAAGGCGACCGTGGCCTCGATTGCCAGGGGCGCGCCGAATATATCTCCCACGTACTTCGAATATTCGGCCCAGTTCATTCCGAACTGGAACTCCATTGTGATGCCCGTGACGATTCCGAGAGCGAAATTGATGAGAAAGAGCTTTCCCCAGAATTTCGCCATTTTCAGATACGTTTCATCGCCAGTACGAACGTACCGAGTCTCCATATAGGCCACGAGAATCGACAACCCAAGAGTGAGCGGCACAAAAATGAAATGAAACAGGCTCGTGACCGCAAACTGGAGTCTGCTCAATGCCAAGGTATCCATACCCATCCTCCTTTGTTTAGGACCCTAAATTTCTGAAGCGACTTTTTGAGCGCTGCCTAAAACAGGACTACTTTAATCCTGTTTTATCACAAAAGAGGAGTATTGTCAAGTTACAATTTTAGCCGGGGCACACGACGTCGAGTGGGGAGGAAGAAATCAGGTTCTGTATTCTGCGTTTATGCGCACATATTCCTCTGAAAAATCACAGGTCAGGATCTTGGCAGAAGCGTCTCCGGAGTGCAGATCGACGGTGATCACGATCTCATCAGACCTTAAAACCCGCGCTGCCTCGGCATCTCTGCCATTTGTCAGTCCATCCTTTACAACCTTCACCTTCCCGAAGAAGATGTCGGTCCTCTCTTCCCTGAAGGGCGCTCCCGAGTATCCGAGGGCGCACATTATCCTTCCCCAGTTGGCATCGTTGCCGTAAAGAGCGGTCTTTACAAGACTGGAATTAGCGATCGAGAAAGCAGCTTTCTCCGCATCGCTCTGACTCCTTGCGCCTTTTACAACCACTTCTACCAGTTTTGTGGCGCCCTCTCCATCCCTTGCAACGAGTCGGGAAAGTCCGTATGCGACTTCCCCGACAGCCTTCTGCAATGGCCCAAAGAACTCCGATTTTCTGCTTACCGGGGTGTTTCCGAGAAGACCGTTTGACAGCATGAGGAGTGTATCGTTTGTCGACATGTCCCCGTCTATCGTTATTCTGTTGAACGACTTTCTTACTGAATCCTTCACGATCAGGTCCAGAGCCTTCCCTTCTATGGCGATGTCGGTGATGATAAAACAGAGCATTGTGGCCATCCTCGGTGAGATCATCCCCGCTCCCTTGCATATGCCGGAAATGGTTCCCGTACGCGGGCCTATTCTTAATCGCTTATGGATGATCTTCGGGAAGGTGTCTGTTGTCATGATCGCCCTTGCAACGTCTTCGAGTGAGGCCTGTCCGAGATTATCAGCCAGGGTGCTGATGGCGGGACGTATCCTCTCCATCGGAAGGGGGGTCCCGATAACACCCGTCGAACAGGGATATATCAGAGATGGACTTACCCCGATCCTTTTTGACAGGGCGGTAAGCATGTCATTGGCATCCTTTCTTCCTTGCTTCCCTGTACAGGCATTGGCATTGCCGCTGTTAACGACGATTATCTGGCCCTTTCCCGATGCCGCCCGGCGCATGCAGAGGCGGACTGGTGCCGCCTTAACGGCATTTGTCGTAAATGCGCCGGCGACGTTCGCCTCGACCTCAGAAAAAATAACTGCAATGTCTTTACGGCCGGGCTTCTTGATCGCCGCCTCGGCAGTCGAAAAAAGAAATCCCCGGGGCGTAATTGTCTTCGGTTTCACAGGCATGATATAAGATAATGCGCCTGCTGGAAATTTTCAACAGATTTATGGCTTCCGGGTGCTATTGTCATTTTCTTCTCCATGAGCGGTTTGCTGCGGTCAGTAATACTTTTCGAAATGGCTTTCCGGAACTAAAATCCCTTGTGTGTGCTACTTCGCTCCGGGCCAGTGGTCGGCAGCCGGAGGGTAAAGCTTTGTCAGCGGATGGTTCCTGCAGTCGTGCTTCCTGGCGGGACAGACATCCCTTCCATACGCCTGCATCCTGTAAGTAAATTCAAACCATTCCTTCCTGGGCAGGAGTTTCATCAGATCCTGCTCTATCTTGTTCGGGTCGGTATTTTCAGTGAGATCGAATTTCAGCGCGAATCTGCGGACATGGGTATCGACCGCAATTCCCTCGACAATTCCGTATGCGTTGCCCAGGACGATGTTTGCAGTCTTCCTCGCAACGCCGGGGAGGCTGAGAAGGGCTTCCATCGTATCGGGCACCCTGCCGCCGAAACGTTCCGTGATCATTTTTGCGGAGGCCAGGACGTTTTTGGCCTTATTATGATAAAATCCGCTTGCCTTGATATCCTGCTCGAAATCCTTGATGTCGGCGTTGACGTAGTCATTAATGGTCTTGTATTTCCTGAATAATCGAGCGGTTACTTCATTGATCTTCTTGTCCGTTGACTGGGCTGAAAGGATTACTGCCACGAGAAGCTCCCAGCTGTTTCCGTAATTTAGCGCGATCTTGACATCCGGATAAAGCTTCCTCAAGGCCTCCATCATTCTGCCGATTCGTCTCTTTTGTTCTGTAAAAACAGATGGCTTTTCTGTCATTCTCTTCTGTCTCTCCCGGGTAAAAGATTCGCCGCATTATTTTTTTTATTATCCTGCAATATTGAGTTTCTGTACAGCGGAATCCAGGAAACCATTGCATCTTGTCATTGACATATGTCAATGACAATCCCAACCGGCCGGTTTAACCTGAAGTTAGGAGATAACTTCATAACCCAAAGTTTAGATGAGAGAAGGACTTTAGACAGCCGATTATTCTGCAAAAAAAAACGGCTGGCTTGCAGGATATGGAGGAAAGAAAATGAAAAACGCGGGACACATAAGGCTCCTGGCTGTTGCCTTGTCCGTCATATTTCTCTTTTTCGGTATTATTACGGTAGATGCGTGGGGCGTTCTGCAGAAGGAAGACGGCAAACAACACGAGAAAGATCAGACCCGGCCCAAGTATAAAAAGGGTGAGCTGATTGTAAGGTTCAGATCAGGGGTTTCAAAAGACATAGAGGATCAAGTACATCGCAAAATCGGCGCCAGCAGGATCAAGCGGTTTGACCGCCTCAGGATTGATCAAGTAAAACTTCCGAAGGGGATGACAATTGACGAGGCGGTTGAGACGTATGATGCCGACCCGAATGTGGAATATAGCGAGCCCAATTATATGGTGGCAGCGCAGGATCTTCCTAATGATCCCCTTTTTGGTCAACTGTGGGGTCTTTATAACACGGGACAGAGCGGCGGAACGCCCGGGGCGGATATTGACGCACTCAACGGGTGGACTTTTACGACAGGAAGTGACGATATAGTGATTGCGGTGATCGATACCGGGGTAGATTATACTCATCAGGATTTAGCGCAGAACATATGGAGAAATCCGGGAGAGGTGGCGGCCAACGGGATCGATGACGACGGTGACGGCTATATCGACGACGTGTACGGCATTAATGTGATCACGGACACGGGAGATCCCTTCGATGACAACGGTCATGGCACTCATGTTGCCGGCATAATCGGCGCCGACGGAAACAACGCCATGGGCGTCACAGGCGTAAACTGGCGGATCAGGATCATGCCATGTAAGTTCCTGAATTCGGGCGGTTATGGAGACGATGCAGGAGCGATCGCATGTCTCGAATACGTCAGAGAGATGCGGGAAAAAGGGATGAACATAGTTGCAACGAGCAATAGCTGGGGCGGAACAGGTTATTCCCAGGCCCTTTATGACGCGATCGATGCGCAGCAGGACATTTTGTTTATCGCGGCTGCCGGCAATTCCTCCGCAGACAACGATCAACACGACTTTTTCCCGGCTGATTATTTTCTTCCGAATGTGGTAGCAGTGGCGGCTACCGATAACAATGACTATAAGGCATCTTTTTCAAATTACGGAAGAAGGTCCGTTTCGGTAGGGGCGCCGGGCGTTAACATCCTCAGTACACTGCCTGCCGTAAACTCCTGGGGAATTTCAGGCGGATATGGCAGCCTCTCGGGCACATCGATGGCCACCCCTTTTGTGAGCGGACTTGCCGCCCTGATTAAATCACAGGGCACGACAAGGGACTGGAAGGATATAAGGAACCTTATTCTTTCCGGAGGAGAAGATGTTCCCTCGATGGCAGGCATGACAATAACCGGCAAGAGGGTCAGCGCCTTCGGTTCTCTCCTTTGTGTCAACAGTCCTGTCTTTTCCGCACTCGAGTTTCCTGAGGTCTATACAATAGGGGTCCCGACAATCCTTTCGGCACTCAGTATTAATTGCGCATCTGCCGTGGGGCCTGTTACTGTGACAACCTCAGCCGGAGAGACTCTTACACTGCACGACGATGGCGTCATGCCCGACATCGCTCCCGGTGACGGGATATTCTCAGCAACATGGACCCCTGCAACTACGGTCTCCGATCTCACCTTTTCTTCTCCTGCGGGAGTCGAGAGAGTCGGTCTTCCGTCTTCAGGTATGCCACCTGACCTGACGATCACCTCTGTTTCTGGTCCTTCCTCGGGAGCCACCGGGCAGGGCATTAATGTGGCTGTTGGGGTAAAGAACCAGGGAGGCAATGCCGGGCCTTTCTACGTCCGTATCTATCTGTCTACGGATGCAACGATTACGACGGCAGACACCTACATAGGGTACTACAACTTCAGTAGCGGTCTTGGAGGGGGGGCACAGCTGACGCTGAACATAACCGGAACGGTCCCTGTGAGTATCTTCCCGCGCACCTATTACATAGGCGCGATAGCTGATGCTACCGGCATGGTGGCGGAGTCAAACGAGACGAATAACGCACTTGCAGGAAACCAGATAGCGGTTACAGGAGCTGACCTGACGATCACCTCTGTTTCTGGTCCTTCCTCGGGAGCCACCG
>JAWOKY010000059.1:0-44042 GCA_033853975.1 Thermodesulfovibrionales bacterium | reverse complement strand
CGTGAGCGGATACCTCGGCATCGATCTTCACTTCGACCGTATATTCACCAAGCCGCTTGATAGGCTCATCAAGGACGATCTTCTTTTTGTCGACATCGTATCCGGCCGCCTTCAGCGCCTCCGCTATGTCCATGTTCGTCACCGACCCGAAAAGCTTCTCCTCTTCGCCGGCCTTGGCCGGTATCGTCAGACTGACCGCCGCGAGCTTCTCGGATAACGACCTCAGTTCAGCCCTGACCTTTGCCGCCCTCTCCTGGAGCACTCTCTTGTGGTGCTCGAATTCTTTGATATTCTTCGTATTCGCCTCGACTGCCATTTTTTTTGGCAGAAGAAAATTTCTGGCATATCCGTCGCTAACGCTCACTACTTCACCTATTCTGCCGAGATTCTTCACGTCTTCCTTGAGAAATACCTTCATGCAACGCTCCTTGAAAATTTTTATTAAGTATACCATAACGGAAAAGGCCAAACATACCAAACGCCTGTCTCATCCTTCACGCAAAAATGATTGACAAAAGCTGATTTTCGCATGTATATTGTTTAGAACTTTTTTTATTCATTAATTTAATTAATATGCATAGTTTTCTGATTTTGCAATACCGGAAAAAAGGTGTCTTCACAACCACAAGGCATTATATTACAATACAAAATTAGCGTGGTCTCAGGACCCGTTTCTTCATGAAAGGAAAATCGGGTTTTAGCGCCTGGAAAGTCCATAGAGAAGGAGGTGAGCAGTTCTTTTTCCGTTATCCACTAAATCTAAAGAGGGAGGAACAAGAATGAAAAGATTTCTATTGGTGGTACTTGCAGCAATGTTCGTTCTTTCGTCGTACGGTCTCTCATTTGCCACAAACGGCGATGACCTTATCGGCATCGGCCCGATCGCACGCGCCATGGGCGGCGTCGGCATTGCAGCCCCGCAGGACGCGATCAGCGCAGTCTTCGCCAACCCTGCAGCAATGTGCTTCGGCCCTTACTGCCCCGGCTCGGAGTTCAATTTTGCCGGAACGGTCTTTATGCCTACCGCAAAGGCAAGAATACAAACTCCCATGGGCGACACAGGCTGGCGCACAAGCGAGTCAAACGTATTCCTGATTCCCGCAATCGGTCTGTCGACCCCGATAACCACGGATCTTCGGTTCGGTCTTGCAGCTTATGGCGTCTCAGGCCTCGGAGTGGATTACAGAGAGAAATTCGTAGACCTCGATCCTGCTACGCCGGGCAACCAGACTATATTCACCAATCTCCAGATAATGAAATTCGCCCCCAACCTTGCGTATATGATCAGTCCTAACTTTTCGATTGGCGCTTCGTTACACATCGATTATGGCGCACTCGATCTTGATCAGGGAACTTCCTCCGGTTATACGGCAGGCGCGCAAGTCGGAGCAATATATAAGAATGGTCCAATCTCTGTCGGCGTGACCTACATAACGCCGCAGGAGATCGATTACAAGCATGTCTCGACATTCGGAGACCCGACCGGGACTCTTCATGATCTCAAGCTCGAAAGCCCCCAGATCGCCGGCGTCGGCGTCTCTGTCGAGCCTATCCAGAACGTTCTTCTTGTCGAAGTGGACGGCAAGTGGATCAACTGGGGCGGTGCCACGGGATACAAGGATTTCAACTGGAAAGACCAGTGGGCCCTCGGAGTAGGCGCGCAGTACAAGCCAATGCCTAAGGTCGCCTTACGTGCCGGTTTTAACTACGCGAATAATCCTGTCAAGACAAACACCCTTACTGCTGCCAACTTCTCCTCTGAGGTATTCCGACTGACCG
This sequence comes from Thermodesulfovibrionales bacterium, assembly GCA_033853975.1. Taxonomy (GTDB): domain Bacteria; phylum Nitrospirota; class Thermodesulfovibrionia; order Thermodesulfovibrionales; family UBA6898; genus JAWOKY01. The sequence continues at coordinate 42,263 of JAWOKY010000059.1, read as the reverse complement.
GATTCCCGGCTGTCGTTACTACCCATGCCACCGTTGGTGCAGGCTACCAGATTTCCAAGGCATTCTCGGTCGACCTCGGATATACTCATGCATTCAAGAAGACGCTTTCTGAGAGCAATCCCGATTTATTCGGCCCCGGTGCAGGCGGAACCATCGACACCAGCCTGGCCGAAAACAGCATCGACTTCGGACTCACCTGGAGATTCTAAGAACACTCTTTCCAAAGGGCGGCCTTGAGCCGCCCTTTTTTTTGTTTCTTCAGCAACAGCCAGCCATACATCCGTTCGACTTCTCGCATGTCATGCCGGACCTGATCCGGCATCCAGCGGTTTTTCCGCGTCCGGCCGGATTCGGCAGATTCGATGAAGGTAATATCCCTGGATACCGGCCTTTGCCGGTATGACAGCCCAATGATAAACGACCTGAAATCTTTTATTGGATAGTGATAGGAACAGGCATGAAGGTAATGACAAATATGACGAGCGCAATCCAGCCAATCACCTTTCTCTTTGGATCGAGGGGTACGGCGGAATAGACGATCGGCGGGTGCCTGAAACCAAGGAGTATCAGAAGCACAGCCCATACCGCCCAACCCTCCCAGAGGAAGATGCCGAGGAGGATCATCACGAGGATGAGTACCCGCGATACATTCGTATGCCTCTCGCCGAGCAGGGCATAAGCGATATGACCGCCATCAAGCTGACCCACAGGAATGAGGTTGATAGAGGTGACAAAAAATCCGATCCACCCGGCAAAGGCGATGGGGTGAAGGAGCACGTCATAATGTTTCGGCACCGTTCCGAGGATGAGCTTCGAAAGGCCCGAAAAAAGAAGGGAATCTCCGAGAGTCAGTATCTCTCCCGCCTTTCCGACCGGCACAAAACGCGACAGGGACAACCCTATCACGCTGGCGATCACTGATGCGACGAAACCCGCAATCGGCCCCGATGCCCCGATATCCATAAGCGCATTCTTTGTGGTGATGGGAGTTTTCATCTTGATGAAGGCGCCGAAGGTGCCAAAGAGCGTCGGAGCCGGAATGAAATAGGGCAGTGTGGCGACAACATCATGTTTCTTCGATGAGAGGTAATGGGATAACTCATGACAGAGGAGTATAATCATCAGCGTTGCCGCAAAAGGAAGTCCCGCATAAATCCTGAGGGGTTCCTTCAGGGGATCCACTCCTGCCTGGACTGCGCCGACCGTGAGCGTCGAAAGAAAGGTCAGCACAAAAAGGACGATATGGAGCGTGGGAAGCCGTTTCAACTGATCCTTGCCTTCAGGTCATAGTCATAGGCTTCGACGATCTTCACGGTAACGAATTCACCCTTCTTCGCTTTTCCCTCGGCAAAAACCACCCCGTCAATTTCAGGCGCCTGGGAAGAGATCCTGGCAATCGCAATATCGTCGGATACATCGTCAACGATGGCGCGGAATGTCTTTCCGATCAGCTCCTTGTTCTTCTCAAGAGAGATTTCGGCCTGTTCTTTCATCAGTTCTTCGAATCTTGCCTTTTTAGTCCGTGCGGGAATTTGTCCCCTAAGTTTCGATGAGGGTGTCCCCTCTTCCTTTGAAAACATGAACACGCCGAGCCTGTCAAATTTAATCCTTCGTGCGAATTCTGAAAGCTCTCTGAAATCCTCTTCAGTCTCCTGCGGGAAGCCGACAATAAAGGTAGTACGGATATTCACCGCCGGGACCGCCGATCTGATTCTCTCTATCAGCTTCGCGAAATATTCAGCCGACCCACCCCTTCCCATAAGTCCCAGCATCTTTTTCGAGGCGTGCTGAAGCGGCATGTCGATATATTTGCAGACCTTCTCCTCGGACGCTATTGTCTCGATAAGACGGTCATCGACGGAACTCGGATAAAGATAGAGAAGCCGAATCCAGAAGTCGCCTCCAATCGAGGCGATATCCCGCACAAGCCGGCTGAGATCGTATCCGCCTATGTCCTTTCCATAGGAGGTGATGTCCTGGGCAACGACTATGATCTCCCTTGCGCCGCCGCGTATGACATCTTCAGCCTCTGAAAGCACTTCTTCGGGACGCCTGCTCCTGAACCCTCCCCTGATCCCGGGGATGACGCAATAGGAGCACTTCCTGTCGCAGCCCTCTGCAATCTTGAGATAGGCATAAGGGGTATCGATGAATCTGTCTGCCGCACCACCCTCCTTATGTACCCCCTTGTCACGGGGGGGACTCAGAAGGGGCGACATGGTTCTCTCGCAGTACTCCGCAATGCGCTCCTCTTCGCCAACGCCCCAGATTGCATCGATCTCGGGGATCTCTTTTATTAAGTCATCGCCGTATCTCTTGGCAAGACAGCCGAGCACTACAAGCTTCTTGTTCCCTTTTTTAAGTGCCGCGACCCTCAGGATCTCCTCTACCGATTCTCTTTTTGCGTCCTCGATGAAACCGCAGGTATTGACCATGAGGATATCCGAATCCTCCGCGTTAGAACAGTAGCCGACGCCCTTCTCTCCCAGTTTTTTCAGGAGCCTTTCGGAATCCACCAGGTTCTTCGGGCAGCCGAGACTTATCAGGTGCACCTTACCCACGGCGCCCCCTTTTCACTGCCTCATGGATGAGTATGTATCCCGCAACAGCGGCAATAAATGCCACGAAGGTGCTGCCGACAAAAAAGGGCAACAGAAGGGCCCGGAACTCCCTGACAAAAGAGAAGAAGGTGATATGATGCCAGTTGATTGAAGGAAGCTCGTTGTCAAGCCCAAGCAGCCGTATGCCCACCCAGGTGCCGAAGGTATAAATAGGCACGATCGTCCAGGGGTTCGTAACATACACTCCGATAAGAGTCACGAGTCTGTTGAGTTTGAACTGATACGCAAGTGCGATTCCAAGCACCGTATGGATGCCAAGCAGGGGCGACATCCCTATAAAAACCCCTAACGAAAATGCGGTTGCAACCCGCCGGGGCGGCTCGTCTATCGCAAGAATCTGTCTGATCTTTTCTTTAAACAGTGAAATGCTCGTATCCTTTCACGGCAAGGCTTTCCATCTGCCCCGTCTCATCTACCAGCGTCATGCCAGAGTCGGTTATCTCCCCTATGCAGAAGGCATCCACCTTTCTGTTGCATGGCGCTGTGAAGAGGAGTTCATAGTCCTCCCCGCCGCCAAAGACAAAACGTAAGGGGTCTGTCTTCAGATATTCTGCCGCCTTTCTCAGCTGACGAGACATCGGGAGCCGCTCCGCGTAAAGCCTGGCGCCGACGCCGCTTTCCCCGCATATCCTTGACAGATCGATGAGAAGCCCGTCGCTGACGTCTATCATCGAGGTCGCCTTCCCTGCAAACCGCTCCGGATTCACGGCAACGGGCATCAGATGTCTTCTTATAAGGGGAAGCGCCACTTCCCATGGCAGGCCGCAATCGATCTTCTTTCGCCTCTCTATTTCCACAGTCCTGTTTATTCGTTTCAAAAGCTGAAGACCGCATCCTGAATCGCCCAGAAAGCCGCTGACATAGATGCGGTCTCCGACCCGTGCACCGCCCCTGCTTATGAACCTCGAGGCGTATCCGGTCACCGTCGCGGACAGCACGATCTTCGGGGATGAAGAAATGTCCCCTCCGATGAGTGAAACCCCGTACCTTTGGGCAGCCTTCTCTACGCCGTCGAATATCCTCCGGAACGCGCCGACCTCAACGTCCCTCCCGGCAGAAAAGTCAAGGAGAAGAAACTGCGGCCTTCCCCCCATCGCATATACGTCGCTCACATTGACGGAGACGAGTTTGAATCCGAGTTGAAAGGGCGTGGTCCACCTCATGTCGAAATGCACCCCTTCAACCATCATGTCGGTCGTCAGGAGGAGATTCCTCCCCCCGGGCCGTACTACTGCGCAGTCGTCACCGATCCCCGCAAGAACACCCGGCCCCCTTTTCCCGAACCGTTTCTGCAGAACGCCAAGCAGCGACAGTTCGCCAACTTGAGAGAGCTTCATCGGCAGACACGCGGACAGATTCGAGTGGCCGTCATGCTCAGGCCTTTTTCCGCGCCGTTTTCTTTGCCGCCTTTCCGCCGTTAAGGGCAACCTTCAGCACCTGGTCCATGGTGTCGGCGAATACAAACTCCATATCCTTCTTTATGTATTTGGGTATCTCTTCCAGGTCCTTCCTGTTGCGCCGCGGTATGATCACCTTCGTAATACCCATCCTCTTTGCCGCAAGCGTCTTTTCCTTCAGACCGCCGATTGGCAGCACCCTTCCCCTCAGCGTCACTTCTCCCGTCATCGCCACATTCTTGTTGACCGGTCTCCCTGTCAATACCGAAGCAAGGGCCGTGGCAATCGTTATTCCCGCCGAAGGGCCGTCTTTGGGGATAGCACCGGCGGGAACATGCACATGGATATCAACCTTCGAAAAGATATCCTCATCAATGCCAAGGGTATTTGCACGCGAGCGTATATAACTGAGTGCTGCCTGGGCAGACTCTTTCATCACATCTCCGAGCTGCCCTGTAAGAGTAAGGTGTCCCTTCCCGACCATCGTCGTCGCCTCAATATAGATGATGTCTCCACCCGCCTCCGTCCAGGCGAGCCCCGTCGAGACGCCGATCTCGTCTTTTTCCATCTCTTCTTCGGGGAGAAATTTCGGTGCCCCCAGGAAACTTTCGAGATTCTTCGCTGTGACATCGAATGTCTTCTCCTTGCCCTCTGCGATCCTCTTTGCAACCTTTCGGCAGAGGTTCGCGATCTCCCTCTCGAGGTTTCTGACACCCGCCTCACGCGTGTACTGTGAGATGAGCAACATCAGCGCCGGGTCGGCCACGTCCATTATCTTTCCGGTCAGGCCATGCTCTTCGAGCTGTTTCGGGAGAAGATATTTCTTCGCAATGCCGAGCTTCTCCTCGGCGGTATAGCCGGAAAGATAGATGATCTCCATCCTGTCTCTCAGAGGCCCCGGGATCGTGTCCGCAAGATTGCCCGTGGTGATGAACATGACGTTCGTAAGATCGAAAGGCACCGACAGGTAATGATCGGCAAATGCGAAGTTCTGCTCCGGATCAAGCACCTCAAGGAGCGCCGACGACGGGTCGCCCCTGAAGTCCATTCCTATCTTGTCTATCTCGTCAAGCATGAACACCGGATTGTTCGTCCCCGCTTGCTTTATGCCCTGGATGATCCTGCCGGGCAGCGCTCCGACATAAGTGCGACGGTGGCCGCGAATCTCAGCCTCGTCCCTTACGCCGCCAAGCGACATACGGACAAACTCCCTGCCGAGGGACCTTGCGATAGACCTTCCAAGGGAAGTTTTTCCCACCCCGGGAGGTCCTATAAAGCAGAGGATCGGACCCTTCATCTTCTCCTTCAGTTTCCTGACGCTCAGATATTCAAGAATCCTCTCTTTCACCTTTTCGAGGTCGTAGTGGTCCTCGTTCAACACCTTTTTTGCGATCCTGATATCGAGGTTGTCCCTGGTGCCCTTCGACCACGGCAGTTCCACCAGCCAGTCCAGATAAGTCCTGATAGTCGCGGCCTCCGCGCTGTCGGGATGCATTTTTTCGAGACGTTTCAGCTGCTTCTCGGCCTCCTTGTGGACCTTATCAGGCATCTTTGCCTCTTCGATCTTGCGCCTGAACTCCTTCGCCTCCTCGGCCCTCTCGTCGATATCGCCCAGTTCCTTCTGGATCGCCTTAAGCTGCTCCCTCAGAAAATATTCCCGCTGGGTCTTGTCGATCTCTCCCCTGGCCTCAGACTGGATCTTCTGCTGGACGATCAGGAGTTCTATCTCGCGGCCGAGTATCTCGCTCACCCGCCGCAGCCGCAGGATCGGGTCGATTATTTCCAGGATCTCCTGGGCCTGGTCCGCCTTCAGCCCAAGATTAGAGGCCACGAGATCGGCCAGCCTGCCCGGCTCGTCGAGGTTCTCGATGACCACCATGATGTCGGGCAGCACCGTCTTGCCGTATGAGATCGCCTTGTCCAGCTGCTCCTTCACGGTCCTGATCTGGGCCTCTTCCTCGATAGACAGGGCAGAGGGCTTCACCTCATCGATCTTTTCGATATCGGCAGAGAAGAAATCCTGACCCGCGGAAAACTTCTTCACCCTGGCCTTTGCGAGACCCTGCACCAGTATCTTCACCCTTCCGTCGGGAAGTTTCAGCATGCGCATGATCATGCCCACAGTGCCGACCGTGTAAAGGTCGCTCACCTGAGGGTTTTCTATCGCCAGGTCTTTCTGCGTAAGAAGCAGTATCATCCTGTCGGCGGCCAGTGCGTGGTCGATCGCCTTGATCGATATCTCCCTGCCGACGAAAAGAGGAATAATCATATAGGGGAAAACGACGATGTCCCTCACGGGAAGCACAGGCAGGGTATCGGGAATCTTCACATCCTTCTCGGTCTTGTCTTTCTCTTTATCCAGTTCCGCCATTCCGTATCCTCGTTTCAGATTTTATTTTCCTACCTCATACATATCTCAACCCGCAGTTCGGATCAAGACCATATCGTTACAACAGAGAACGGCTTGTCACTTGTGATTCAGTTTTTCGGTCACGTCGCACAAATAGGTGGCGAAGGGTCCCGAGAGCTCCGGATTTCTGAGGGCAAAATCGACTGTAGCCTTCAGAAAGCCGAGCTTGTCCCCTGCATCGTACCTCCGCCCCCCGAAGAGATATCCATACGCGGGCCGCGTCAGCAGCAGTTTCCTGATCGCATCGGTCAGCTGTATCTCTCCCCCCTTGCCGGGTTTCGCCTTTGCAAGGACTTCGAAGATATCAGGCGTGAGGATATACCTCCCGATGATCGCAAGGTCAGACGGCGCATTTTCCGCAGCCGGCTTTTCGACGAGGTTGTTTATACGGTAGACCCCTTCCCTTTCCTCAGTTCCTTCGATAACGCCGTATCTGTGTATCTCAGAAACCGGTACCCTTTCCAGAGCAAGCACCGGGCTCTTCACCTCCCGGTATAACCTCACCATGTCGGCAAGGAGCCTGTCGCCGGGGTCTATGATGTCGTCGCTGAGGATGACAGCAAAGGGCTCTTCCTTGACAAAAGGCCTCGCGCAGGATATCGCATGCCCCAGGCCGAGGGCATAGCCCTGCCTTATGTACGCTATGCTTATCCTGCTAAGGCGGTTGATCTCCTTTATCAGATTCTTCTTGCCGCTCTTCTTTAGTTTATTTTCAAGTTCAAAGGCGTAGTCGAAATGGTCTTCGATGCTACGTTTGTGCTTGCCGGTAACGATGACGATCTCCTTGATGCCGCACGATATTACTTCTTCGATACCGTACTGAATCATAGGTTTGTCCACAATAGGCATCATCTCCTTTGGGGACGCTTTGGTTGCAGGCAGAAACCTTGTTCCAAGCCCCGCCGCAGGGAAAATCGCCTTTCTTATGGTTCCGGGCATTACTCGCACCTCATAGCATTTTATTAAATTATAGCATAGTCATGCGGGGATTAAGGCCGATCAGGGGTGTTCGAGCTGCGAAACGTGGGGCAGGATGCGCGCATAATCGGAGGGTTCGACTTCGGAGTTCCATCTTCCGGTCAGCCTCGCCGTCCCTATAAGACCGAAAAAGAGAACAACTATGAGCGCGACGTACAGAAGAGGCCTGACCTGCCGCTTTCCCCCGGCCGCGGCGTCCAGCGCGCCCTTTGCAGGACAATGGCTCACACAGGTGAGACAACCGGTACATTCGGGAGACCTGACAGTTGTCTTCCGGTCCACCGGCAAACCCGAAGGACAGTTGCTCGCACATTTCCCACAGTGAATGCATAAATCCTCCCTTCTCGTAATCCTGACCGGGCTGCACAGGCTGACGAGTCCAAGGAGGGCGCCGTAAGGGCAGAGATACCTGCACCAGAAATTCCTGAAAAACAGAGAAAGCACGAACAAGACAGAAAGTACCACAGCCGTCCCCGTCGTCATCTGTGTGAAAAAATAGAGCATCTTTACGTCGGCTATCTTGTAATAATCGCTTTCGAGAAACCCGGCGATCGCCGGGGCCGGCATCTTCACAATAACGACATAAAGGAAAAAGGCCATCAGGACGTACTTGAGCGCCCTGAGCGGGTAATCGAGGGGTCGGGGCACCCAAAAATTCCGTCCGAAGATCTTCTTCCCCAGCTTCCATACAGCCTCTGATATCGCACCCACAGGACATATCCAGCCGCAGAAGGCCTTTTTCAGTGCAAGGGCAAGAAGCAACGCGCCTGCAAAGATGACGAGACCCGCCGGATGTATGCGATCGAAAATCCCGGCCGTGACCCAGAGCTTCAGTGACATCAGCGCACCGATAGGAAGAAATCCTTCAACCGAGGGCGACCTCTCAGGCAGCGACACCCCCGTCCCTCCGGAGGCGTAGAAAACAGCGAAACGATAGAACTCATAACCGGCGTAAGTCAGGAAAAGCAATATCGACCACTGGATGGCATATCTGACATAACGGACATAGGAGCGGTCGATCTTTTCCATAGCTCTATGATAGGCGGTATTCGATGGTTTCGGGTATGATCTGCATCAGAATCCGTGTTATTTCCGCGAATCCAGCATGATAGTTACCGGCCCGCCGTTTACGAGCGTGACCGCCATGTGGGCGCCAAATTTCCCGGTCTCGGTCCGGATTCCCTCAGCCCTCAGTCTCCCCGTCATCGCCAGATACATTTCATCGGCCCTTGCGGCCCCCTCGGCGCTGTCGAAAGAAGGCCGGTTCCCTTTCCGGCAATCAGCGGCAAGGGTGAACTGGGAGATGAGAAATATTGCGCCGCCTACGTCCCTGACAGAGAGGTTCATCTTGCCATAGTCGTCCTCAAAGATCCTGAGATTCGATATCTTTTTTGCGATGTAATCGACGTCGCCATCCGAATCCCCTTTTTCAACACCAAGAAAGACGACAACACCCTTCTCGATCTGCCCGGTAACGGCTCCTTCTGCAGCGACGGACGCGCTCGAAACCCTCTGGATCAGCGCCTTCAGATTTTCACCTCCGTATCTGCATCTTCAAATCTACCTACCCTCACGCCGATCAGCCGGACTTTCTTCTGCTTCAGCTCTATCCTGCCGAGGCAATCGAAGGCAGCCCTTCTTATCTCTTCAAGCGAATCAGATGCCTCAGCCAGCGTCGTTGCCCTCGTCACCGTCTTGAAATCGCCGAACCTGACTTTCACGGTGACGTTACGGCCCCGCCGCCCGGATTCCCTGAGCTCGCTTACGACCTCCTTTGTGAGATCCGCCAGGTTCTTTGCGATCGTCTGCCAGCTGTCGATGTCTCTCTGGAAAGTCGTCTCCCTGCTCGTGGATTTAGCCTCCCAGTGGGTGACGAGCGGGCTTTCGTCGATTCCATGAGAGGCCGCGTGAAGATAGCTCCCATATGACTTTCCGAAGTGTTCGACGAGCGTTTCGAGCGGTGTAGCCGCAAGTTGTCCGATCGTATCTATTCCGATTCCCCCGAGATAGGCCTCTGTTTTTGGCCCCACGCCCCAGAGCTTCCTGACCGCAAGCGGCCAGATGCGCTGTTCGATGTCCTTCCCGGTTATAATGGTGAGACCGTCGGGCTTTTCCATGTCCGATGCGATCTTTGCGAGGAGCTTGTTCGGCGCAATGCCTATTGAGCAGGCAAGTCCGGTTTCCTCTCCTATCCTCTTCTTTATCCCGGCAGCGATTTCCTCGGCCGGTCCCTCCATGTCCGTAATATCGAGGAATGCCTCATCTATTCCGACATCTTCCATGACAGGCGAAAATTCCCTGAGGACATTTTTGATTATTGCCGAGACGCGCGAATACTCCCTGTAATCGACAGGAAGAAAAACCGCCTGCGGACAGAGCTTGTAGGCGGTCCGAAGAGGCATCGCGGAATGTACGCCGAACTTCCTTGCCTCATAGGATGCGGTGGAAACAACGCCCCTCTGGGTTGGATCGCCTTCCCCTCCGATCACAACCGGTTTGCCGATCAGTTCGGGATGCCGCTTCTGTTCGACGGCGGCGAAAAAGGCGTCCATGTCGATGTGAAGAATCCGTCTCATGAATAATTTTACAACAGGTTGCCCCCGGAAGAAGAATGCAGCATGCTGACGCCACTGGTGAAGAAGATATCGACTATCTCTTTCGCTTCGCCTCGTCCCAGAGTTCGTCCATCTCGGCGAGGGTCATATCGGAAAGACTTCTGCCCGCCTCCGCAGCAGCCATTTCGATATACCTGAACCGGGAGATGAACTTGCTGATTGTCTGTCTGAGTGCGTCCTCGGGATTGATGCCGACGAACCGTGAAATATTGACGAGAACAAAAAAGATATCTCCCAGTTCGTCTTCAATCTCCTCCTGCTTTTTCCCCCGCAGCGCGGCCCTGAACTCCCCGAGCTCTTCCTCGAGCTTCGGGAGAACGGATTCCACATTCTCCCAGTCGAAACCCACCCTTGAAGCCCTTTCCTGTATCCTGTGCGCCCTAAGAAGAGACGGCAGGGTCTTCGGGATGCCTTCAAGGATCGAATCCCTCTGCTTGCCCTCCCTTTTCTTCTGGGCCTCCCAATGGACAAGCACCTCCTCGGATGTCTTATAATCCGCATCTCCGAAGACGTGGGGATGGCGTCCGATCATCTTTGTGCCAATCTTTTCGATCACCTCTGCCATGTCGAACTCGCCCCGTTCTTTTGCGATCTGGCAATGAAAAACTATCTGAAAGAGAAGATCCCCGAGCTCCTCCTTGATCGCATCCGGATTCTTTTCATCTATCGCCTCGAGTACCTCGTAGGCCTCTTCGACAAGAAAGGGTTTCAGCGACTCCCTCGTTTGCTCCTTGTCCCAGGGGCATCCATTTTCCCCCCTGAGCGCCGCCATGATGTTAATGAGTCCGTTCAGATCCATCGCTTTTTTATAATAGGTACGTTGTCCGGGATTGTCAAACGGACTGCATTTCAAGAATGGCCGCTGCCTGATGTAGAATAAATCATGTGTTCATCCCTTTATGTCCACATCCCATTTTGCGCGAAGAAGTGCATCTACTGCGACTTCTTTTCGGTCCCCTATGATGAAATGCTGGCACGCAGGTACACCGAAGCTCTCTGCCGTGAGCTGCAGATCAGAAAGGGTTCGGCGGGCCGGCTGAAAACTGTCTACTTCGGGGGAGGCACACCATCCATGCTTCCCCCTGACTCTTTCAGCCGTATCCTTGAGTGCATCAGGGGTACGTTCGACCTGTCCACTGCGGCGGAGATATCGGTCGAGATGAATCCCGGGACCGTACAGCCGCAAACGATCGATACGCTTTTATCTCTGGGGATAAATAGATTCAGCATGGGGGTGCAGTCTTTTCATGACGATGAGCTGAAGATGCTTGGGCGCATTCACAGCGCTGGCGAGGCGATAGAGACGATTGAGACCATGAAGAAGGCCGGTGTCGAGAATTTCTCCGTAGACCTGCTCTACGGCATACCGGGCCAGACGAGTCAGACCTGGGAGGAGACCCTATCGATCACCACTGGACTTTCTGCTTCGCATATATCGGCTTACGAACTCACCCCTGAGAAGGAGACACCCCTGTGCCGGGAGATCGCCTCGGGTCGGATCACCATGCCTGACGAGGAACTCGTCGTTGAGATGCACCGTTCAGCAATCGATCTGCTCTCTTCATCGGGCTACGAACAATACGAGATCTCCAATTACGCGATGCCCGGAAGTAGATGTCTTCATAACTGTAACTACTGGGACAGGGGAGAATATATCGGCGCCGGTGCCGGAGCCCACTCCTTTGTGGGGGGCTTCCGTTTTTTGAACACCGGCAATATCGAATCCTATATCACTCAGCTTGAAGCGGATGTCCTGCCGGAAGAAAACAGATACCGCGTATCGCATGAAGCTGCTGCGCGGGAATTTCTTTTTCTGGGCCTTCGCAAAACGGAAGGGATCAGCCTTGAAAGATCGGTATCAATGGGGCTGCACGTGGAGGGGATCTGTCGCGACCTTATCGAGGAAGGCTACATCGCAAACACGGGAGGCTCTCTCAGACTGACCCCGAAAGGACTCATTATTTCAAATACTCTGATCGTAACCCTTTTTGAACGATTGGGTCTGTAGTAACTATCCGTAAAGCTTCATGAGCAGCCATGCCATGTTTTGGCCGAGGTCCCGAAATGTCGTCATACCCTCTTCGTCCTTCAGCACATCTCCCGGATTTCTACCGACCCCGAGGTTCCAGTAACTCGAACCCGGAATGATCATATGCCCTATGCCGAAGAAATAGTTAATGCTGGAGTAGACATGGGTCCCTCCCGCCCTTCTTTCCGCCACAACAGCAGCCCCCACCTTTCGTTTGAGAAGGTGATCGTTGGCACGGGCAACAAGCCCGGCCCTGTCTATCAGTGCCTTCACCTCAGTCGAGACGTTGCTGAAGTAAGTGGGAGAGCCTATGATGATGCCCTCCGCCCCGATCATCTTCTCGACGAAGGAATTGAGATCATCATTTTGGATGCACCGCCTGTCCTTCTTTTCGAAACACTTGTAACAGGCCCTGCATCCCCTGATGTCTGAGCCGCCTAGCTGAACGAATTCCGTCTGTATCCCTTCTTTTTCGAGTTCCCCGAAAACGGTCTTTATCGCTATACTCGTGTTGCCCTCTTTCCTCGGGCTGCCGTTAAAAGCGACCACTTTCATTGTCATTCTCCTTGATCAGTGATGGAATGGCTTCGAGAGATAAATTTTGATTCAGGAGACGATGCGCTGTCAAGCGCGTCCGCTTCTGCAGATGAACCTGTCGAAGTCGACCCCTATTGAATGGGCGGCATGTCTCCAGCGATCCGCAACCGGGAGATCGAAAATGACAGCGCGGTCGAGGGGCGATACAAGCCAGGCATCCATCATGAGCTCACCTTCGAGCTGTTGCGGCGACCATCCCGCAAAACCCAGGGCGAGGAGGTACTCATCCGGCCCCTTCCCTTCGGCGATATCGTAAAGGATTTCTTTCGAGGCAGTCACGCCAAGGGTGTCTGCAACCCTCATCGCGCCGTACTTTTCTTCATACGGCGAATAGATGACATATCCCTGGTCCGGCCTCACCGGGCCCCCGTAAAATACAGGCAGATCGACTTTGCTCTTTTCGATCTCGAAGGCCTTCATCAGGGGCTTGAAACTGTTCATGAGCACCCTGTTTATGACGAGGCCAAAGGCTCCTTCCTGCGTATGTTCGCAAATAAGGACGACTGACTGTTTAAAGGCCGGGTCCTCAAGTCCCGGAGCTGCGATCAGGAGGTTGGCTGATATGTCCGAGATGTCAGTCATGCTACTACAATATATCACAAAAATTACGTCATTTCATCACTGTTTGCCTGTTTCTAATGACTCACTTCTTATTTTTCAACTAGTTATAGCCTTTTAAGGTGTGGCTGGTGGTGTTGCAGATGGCAACGCATTTTCCTATTGACAACTTCAGGTTGTTATAATATTATACTTTTATGCTGCATTCTGAAACAGTACCATTGCAGATTAAAACGATTGACAGATATAATGGTGAGAAGCTTTACCTCCAGCTGACCAGGATATTCCTTGATGACATAACCTCAGGACGATGGCAGGGGCGCATACCGTCTGAAGAGGAACTTTGCAGGGCCCACGACGTCAGCAAGATTACCGTCAGACAGGCGATAAACAACCTCGCTTCCGACGGCTACCTGACAAAAGTTCCCGGTAAAGGGACCTTTGTCGCCGGTGTCCCCCCCGCGATGGGGCTCTCAATGCGAACACGGTTTACGGAAGAAATGTTCGGAAAGGAGGTGAGTGTAGACAAGAAAATACTTTTTACGGGGAAACAGGAACCGACACCTGACGTCAGGAGATTTCTGCATACCTCCGACACCATCTACCGTATACTTTGCCGCCGAACCGTTAATGGAGACCCGGTATATCTTGATGATTCATTCATACCTGTATATATGCTGCCCGACGCCGACAGGACCGACTTTTCCGGCATATCCCTCTATTCCGTTCTCCAGGAAAAAGCCGCCAAGAAGATCTTCAAGGTGGTGCAGACAATAGAGATCTCGAGGGCCGGGGCAACGGCTGCAGACCATCTCGATATCGAAGAAGGAGCGCCTGTGCTTGCGGTCCACAGGCTGCTCTTCAGTTCAGACAACAGCCCCGTGGCATACACAAAGCTGCAGGGAAGAAGCGACAGATACAAGTTCCAGACGGAATTTGAAAGAATACGATAACCATTTAAAAGAAAGAAGGGTTTAAACATGTCAGTCGAAGAAATAAGACAAAAGGATCATCGGTCCAAATGGAGGGTTCTTCTTTATCTTGTCTCAGGATTCCTCGTGATGCATTGCCTGATCGAACCAGCGCTTGCGTCGTCGGCAGCGGCAGATGCGGTTCCCTTAGTTGCAAACTCATCCATGCCATGGTGGGCATGGCCGCTGATACTGTTCTTCGTCTCCCTCGTTCTCGGAATCGTCGCCGTCCTCGGCGGCGTGGGAGGCGGGGTCCTATTCGTTCCGATTGTCGGCGGCTTCTTCCCCTTCCATCTTGATTTCGTCAGGGGCGCAGGCCTTCTCGTCGCCCTCTCCGGGGCGCTTGCCGCAGGTCCGGGCCTTCTTAAGAAAGGAATGGCGGATCTGAGACTGGCCCTCCCCGTTGCACTGATCGCATCCTCCTGCGCCATCGTCGGGGCGATGATCGGTCTGGCCCTGCCTTCAAACGTGATTAACATCGCTCTTGGGCTTACCATTCTCGGCATCGTTCTTATAATGTCCCTTGCGAAAAAGTCGGAATATCCCGATGTCGGGCAGGCAGATAACCTCTCGAGCGCGCTCAGGATCAGCGGAGTTTATTTCGAGCCTTCGACCGGCAAGGAGGTTAACTGGAAGATCCACAGGACCCCCGCCGGCCTTGCACTGTTTGTCATCATAGGCATTATGGCCGGCATGTTCGGTCTCGGCGCGGGATGGGCCAACGTACCTGTCCTGAATCTGCTGATGGGCGCCCCACTTAAGGTCTCGGTCGCTACCAGCAAGTTTCTCCTTTCCATCACCGACACATCTGCCGCCTGGATCTACGTCAATAATGGGGCCGTCCTGCCGATGATGGTGGTGCCCTCGATCGTGGGGATCATGCTTGGCTCCATCATAGGAGTCCGGATTCTCGCAAAGACTCGGCCTACGGCAATAAGGTACATAGTCATCGTCATGCTCTTCTTTTCAGGAGGGCGCGCATTGCTGAAGGGACTGGGCATCTGGAACTAAAGTGACCGGAGGCACTGGCTATGCATGAAAATTCACAAATAATGAAGGAGAATACCATGGAAAACAAATCAAGAGCCACAGAGGAGCAGCTGGCATACGCTGCCGTCTTAGACAGAGGGATGAAGGTCGGACTGCTTTTAATAACCATAACTTTTGTTGTTTATATCTCGGGAATTCTGACACCCCACCTGCCGGTTTCGGACCTTCCCAAATATTGGAGCATGCCGGTAAAGCAATATATAAAGACCGCCGACATCCAGACGGGGTGGTCATGGCTGAGCATGCTGCACAAGGGGGACTTCCTCAATTTCGCAGGCATCGCCCTGCTGGCCGGTGTCACGATCGCCTGTCTCGTGCCGATCATTCCGATTTTCCTCAGGAAAAATGATAAGGTCTATGCGACGATTGCCGCCCTTGAGGTGTTTGTCCTCGTCCTGGCTGCGTCGGGAATCCTCAAATCGGGCGGACACTGACAGCCGTCCGCTTTCTGAACCTGAAAAAATACCCCGGTCGGCCTGACGGGGTATTTTTATTTTGTCTTTTTTGATGATAATATAAGGCGAAATGTCCCTTAAGAAGAAGATCATCCTCAGTTTTCTCATCAGTTCCGTCATAATTGCGGTACTCGCCGTCTCCTCGATCGCCAATTTCATCGAGATTCGCAAGGAGATCCGATACCTGGAACTTGCCGATTCTCTCAGGAGCAAATCATTACAACTCAGGAGGCACGAGAAGAATTTCTTCCTCTACGGGGACCTAAATGAAACGGAACAGGTTCATGCCTACATCCAGGACATTGAATCGGTTATCCGGACTGCGCCCCGATACAGCGCCAGGAATCTTTCAGCCATTCAGGCAAAGACAGAGGAATACGGGCAGCGGTTTGCAGCTATCGAGCGGAGCGTCGCAGACTTTCAAAACGCCTTCAGCGCCCTGAAACAGAGCCATCAGAGGGCGGCCGACCTCTTCCCCCTCATCGAAGCGACCTTCCTTGAACGCCCCGCGGCCGTCTCGGAGGTACTCGGTAACGTATTTCTCATCAGCCCGCAAGACCCTTCGAGGGAGCGCCTTGCAGACCTGGCTACCGAGATCAAGGCCCTCAGAAAAAACGGGGAAGAGCTCCTCACTATATCGAAGGACCTTGACAAATCGGCAAGAGAAAAGGTTGAGCATGCGATAACCCTCCTGCAGACGATGACCCTGGTCCTTATACCCCTCTTCTTTTTCATCGGCTTCGGCGCCCTCTTCTTAATCGGCCAGAGTATCGTCAGCAGGCTCAAGATCCTGACAGCAGCGCTCGAAAAAACTGGCAAGGGTGATTTCAGGTCACTTTCAGTACCCGCGGAGGGCGACGAGGTAGGCGCGCTCATCACCGCCTTCAACAAAATGGAAGAGGACCTCGTGACCAGGGACGAAGAATTGAGGAAAAAAAATGAAGAGCTCCACCGGAGCAGAAAACTTGCCTCTATAGGTACCCTCGCTTCCGGGGTCGCCCACGAGCTCAACAATCCGCTGAACAATATCTACATCTCTGCTCAGATACTCGAAAGAGAGGCGAAGGACAGCTGCACACCGCTTGTAAGAGAGATCGTAGGAGATATCGTGGGCCAGTCGCTGCGGGTGAAGAGTATCGTCGGAGATCTGCTCGAATATGCCCGGGCCAGGGAACCGAACCTCAGGAACATAGAGCTCAACGAACTCGTCCGGGGCGTCTACAAGCTGATCGGGGCAACGAGCGATACAAAGGGGATCAACTTCGTCATGAACAGCGACAGTGAGAGGATTCTCGTGAAGGCAGACCCTGAACAGATCGAAAGGGTTTTCATAAACCTCTTCACAAACGCTGTCGAGGCGATGTCGGGCAAGGGAGACTTGACCGTTTCAATGAGTTCGGCGGGAGATTCGGTGACAATAGCCGTGACGGACACAGGAACGGGGATGACGCCGCAGGAGGCCGAAAAGGTCTTCGAACCTTTCTTCACGACGAAGGACAAGGGGACCGGACTGGGCCTCGCTATCGTCTTTAATATCATAAGAAAGCATCGCGGGGAAATAATAGTGGACAGCAGGAAAGATATGGGGACGACCTTCCGCATCACGCTCCCAAGGGGGAATAGAGACAATGCCTCTTAAGATAATCATCGCGGAAGATGAAGAGATAACTCTCAAGCACCTCGTAAATACCCTTCGGAAGGAAGGTCATGAGGTCTCCGGGACAACGAACGGCCAGGATGCCTTTGATGCGATCGGCAAAGATCATTTTGATCTCCTCATTTCCGATGTCAAGATGCCCGGGATGACGGGAATCGAACTTCTGGAAAAAACAAGAGAGGCTCATCCCGAAATCGACGTTATGATCATAACCGGCTTCGGAAGCGTAGGTTCCGCAGTAGATGCCATGAAACGCGGAGCCTATGACTACATTACCAAGCCTTTCAACCTCGATGAACTTGTTATAAAGGTAAGGAAGATAACCGAAAAGAAAAGACTGAAACGGGAGAATGTCGCGCTCAGGGCCTTTGTAGACATGGACAAGAAGATCTCCATCATCGCAAAGAGCGAAAGCATGCTCGAAATACTCCATCTCATCGAGGGGATAAAGGAGTCAGACTGCAACATCCTCTTCACGGGCGAGACGGGGGTGGGTAAGAGCCTCCTAGCCAAAATTGTGCATTTCACGTCCCGCAGGCAGGAGATGCCCTTTCTCTCCGTAAACTGCGCGACCTTCACTGAAGAACTGCTGGCAAGCGAGCTCTTCGGCCACGAAAAAGGGGCATTTACGGGCGCGGTAAAGACCAAGCAGGGACTCGTTGAAATAGCGGACACGGGAACGCTTTTCCTTGACGAGATTACGGAAATGTCACCGAACCTCCAGGCGAAGCTCTTGAAAGTCATAGAGGAAGGCGAATTTTACAGGGTCGGCGGGACAAAGCCGATAAAGGTGGATGTTCGTTTCATCGCAGCCACAAACGAGAACGTGAGGTCGGCAATCGCCGAAGGGAGGTTCAGGGAAGATCTCTATTACCGGCTGAACGTCATGGAGATCTTCATTCCGCCTCTGAGAGACCGCAAGGAAGATATCGAACCGTTGAGCGAATACTTCCTGCGGAAACATCTGCTGAGTTCTGCAAGAAAGATCACCGGGTTCGAAAAGGAGGCAATGTCCGTCCTGAAGGGCTACAGTTATCCCGGAAATGTGAGAGAACTCGAAAATATCGTGGAGCGGGCCGTGATCCTGGAAAAAGGCGATCTCATAAGTCCGTCGAGTCTTCCGCAGACGATCAAGATGTTTCAGATAGAGACTTTTGAGCCCGACAGTATAAAGACGCTCGATGAACTCGCCAGGGATTATGCAGA
Organism: Thermodesulfovibrionales bacterium; assembly: GCA_033853975.1. Classification (GTDB taxonomy): domain Bacteria; phylum Nitrospirota; class Thermodesulfovibrionia; order Thermodesulfovibrionales; family UBA6898; genus JAWOKY01. Next base: position 23,719 of record JAWOKY010000059.1, on the reverse strand, counting down.
GAAGGTACTTCAACATACCGGGGGAAATAAGTCGAAAACAGCCGAGCTGCTCGGGATATCAAGGACGAGCCTGTGGAGAATACTAAAGGAAGAATAGCACGCTGATGAGCCTGAGGATCCTCATCGCAGAAGACGAAGACATCACAAGAAAACACCTCCTTTACGCCCTCAAAAAAGAAGGATATGAAGCGTTCGAGACGAGAAACGGCCGCGAGGCACTTACTCTTATAGAAAACGAGCACTTCGACCTTCTCATCACTGACGTCAGAATGCCGGAGATGGACGGAATCGAGCTTCTCGAACGCGTAAAGGAAAGATTTCCCGGCATAGAGGTACTGATCATCACGGGCTTCGGCAGCATCGATGCAGCGGTAGAAGCGATGAAGAAAGGTGCCTACGAATATATAACAAAACCCTTCAACCTCGACGAATTGCTTCTGAAGGTTAAGAACCTCCGGGAGCGGAAGATATTGAAGAGCGAGAACCTGGCCTTCAAGACTTTCTACGGAATGCACAAGGGGATATCGATCATAGCCAGAAGCACGGCCATGAAAAATATCATGGAGGTGGTTGAGAGGATACGAGATTCCGACAGCTGCGTGCTTATCGCCGGCGAACACGGTGCGGGCAAGAGCCTCCTTGCAAGGATGATCCATTTTACAAGCAGAAGACAACACATGCCCTTTCTTTCAGTCAACTGCGCCACACTCACCGACAGACTGCTCGAAGAGGAACTCTTCGGGTCTGAGCAGACAATAACGCACGGCCCTGTTCAGGTCAGAAGAGGTTTTGTAGAGATAGCAGACTCCGGGACTCTTTTTCTGAACGAAATCACCGACATGTCCCACGATCTCCAGAATCGACTTTTGAAGATCATTGAAGACGGCGAGTTTTACAGAACCGGAGGGCGATTGCCGGTAAAGGCAAACGTAAGGTTCATCGCTGCAAGCCATAAGGATATAGCGCCGCTTATCAAAGAGGAACGGTTCATCGCCGAGTTGTATTACCGTCTCAACGTCGTAGAGATATTCGTCCCCCCTCTTAGAGAGCATATGGAAGACCTTGAGCCGCTCTGCGACTTTTTTCTCAGAAGGCACCGGGGCGCATTGAATAAGAGGATTGACGGCTTTTCGGAAGAAGCAACGGAAATCCTCAGGGGCTACAGCTTTCCGGGGAATGTGAGAGAACTAGATAATATAGTCGAAAGAGCGGTTATGCTTGAAAAAGGCCCTCTAATCACGGCGGGGAGTCTTCCGAGAAGCATAAGAATGTACAGGATAGAAACCTTCCAGCCAGACAGGATCCAGACTATAGAAGAACTGACCAGGGAGTATGCGGAAAAGATAATTGCCCTCACCGGCGGTGATAAACTCAAGGCCGCCCGGCTTCTTGGCATCTCCGAACTCAGCCTGTGGAAGCTCTTGAAAGAGAAATAGCTCAGATGGTATGTTCATTTCTGAAACATCCCTGATGAGATCACGTTTCAGCAGCCGATCAGGATATCCCGCGTCCAGACTTGATTTCAGGGCAATCGCCTTTTCCCAGTGTTCGCTATTGTTCCAATCTGAAACATTTAAATAGCTGCCAATCCCATTTTATCATTATATTTCAATACCTTCCATTTTGGCATCTGCCTTGCTTTTATTTTATAAACAATAAAAGGGGTAACGGAAATGAAAGGCTACAGAAAAATACTTATAGCAATGAACAGCTCAAAAAAGGTACTCATGCAGGGCCTGAGACTTGCACAAGACGAAAGATGCTGGGTCACTGTGGTAAAGGTCATCCCCCCTTATGATGGCGACCTCCATCTAACCTCAATCAGGAATATCGGCGATGTTCTTGACAGCGGGGCAAAAACGGAAGTCGCCAGCATCAATGAAACTGCTGTGGCAGAGAGGGCTCTCATCAAGACACGAATTGAAGAGGGCGAGATCCACGAGAAGATTTTGGAAGTGGCAGAAGACGAAAACTGCGATCTCATCATAATGGGCAGGAACAGAACAAACTGGTTCAGGAAGCTCTTCGGGAAAAATGTGATCGAAAAGGTGATCAGGACCGCCCCCTGCCCGGTATTGGTAGTCGAAACGTGAGAACAGACCAAAGGAAAGGAGTAAGAGGAGAAAAAGAGATGAAAGGTAGGCAATTGTTGTTCGTCACCTATCACGACGAGAACTCCGATGAGGGACTCTCGTATGCCGTCGATCTCGCCAGGACCATGAATGACGGCGTCGAAATACTGCTTATCTATAAGAGGAAGGTCCTCGAGAAATTCGAAGACATGATGACGGCGGTCACGTTCGCGGAATCGGATGAGCACAAAACGGCGAGAGAACTCATAAGCGATGATCTGAGGGCCAGGGATGAGGACCTCGACAAGAAACTGGCCCGCATGGAGGAGAAGTGCCGGAATGAGGGGATTTCGGTGGAGGTGAACACGGCAGCCATGGATGCGGTATCGGCGATCAAGAATGTCCTCAGACAAAACCCGAAGATCGATCTCGTGCTCTTGAGCCCGAGCATCACCAATGATGGTCACATCACCTCAAGGATGCTCAACAGGCTCGTGAAAACAGCTTCAAGGCCCATCGTTACGATGGCAAAACAGGCGCATGGCGCCTAAGAACCAAAAAGGAGGAGTTTGATGTATCTGTATCTACCGGTAGCGCTAACAAGTATCAACATCCTTATCCCTGTGGGGCTCGGCCTGGTCGTCGGCCTGCTCTCAGGGCTGTTCGGAGTCGGTGGGGGCTTCTTGATGACTCCGCTTCTTATCATGTTCGGCATTCCCTCGACAGTCGCAGCAGCAACGGATTCGAACCAGATCGTTGCAGCATCCACCTCAGGCACTTACGCTCACTGGAAAGTCGGCAATGTGGATTTCAAGATGGGACTCTATCTGCTTGCAGGCGGCTTTGTCGGCGGCCTCGTCGGAGTCCAGGGGATCAAGATCCTCAGGGCGATGGGCAACGCTGATTTCGTGATCAAGATGACTTATGTGCTTATGCTCGGCATCGTTGGCTCCTACATGTTCGTTGAGAGTCTTCAGAGCATGAAAAAGTCGAAGACGGCTTCTACAAAACCCTCAAAGGAATCGGCTTTCACCGCATTTTTAAAATCACTTCCCCTCCAGACCCGCTTTGAGAAGTCCGGGGTCACCCATTCCGTGCTCGTGCCGATCGTCTTCGGTGCGTTCGTCGGAATACTCGCTGCGGTGATGGGTGTCGGCGGCGGGTTTCTGATGGTGCCGGTTATGGTGTACATCCTGAGAATGCCCATGCATGTTGTCGTCGGAACGAGTCTTTTCCAGATACTTTTCAACTGCATCGAGGTCACCTTCCTCCAGGCCACGACAAACCATACCGTCGATTTCATCCTTGCCGTTTTGCTTCTGCTTGGCTCGACGGTCGGAGCGCAGATAGGGACTGTCTTCGGAAGAAAGCTAAAGGGCGATCAGCTTAAGATTATCCTGGCAGCGATCGTCCTGCTTGTCACGGTCAAGATGGTCTTTGACCTGACGCTGACTCCGTCGCTGCTTCTGACAATGGGAGGGGGACACTGACATGAAAGTATCAAGAATCAGTTTCATCGTTCTTTACGTCTTCTGCATCATTGCGGCGGCATGCGGGATATCGTCGGCCGAACTAACTGCAACGGCGAATCACGACCATATCAATATCGACTTTTTCTACCATGGAAGCACCGTCAGCATTCGCGGCGTCTCCGATCCGGGTACAGACCTGGTCATCAAGATTACATCCCCTGAGGGTCATCAGGCCCTGAAAAAGAAGGGGAAGGTCGCGGGGCTTCTATGGATGAATGTCGGGGAACTCAAGTTCGAAAACGTGCCGAACCTCTATTCGCTCCATAGCACGAAAAAGCTCGAAGATATCCTTACCCAGGAGGAGATGGAGAAATACGTCCTTGGTTATCCTGCTTTGGAAAGGCATGTCGCGATGTCGCCCGTGTCGACGCAGGAAGAAAAAGACAGGTGGTTCAATGAGTTCCTGAAATACAAACAGGCGTCAAACCTCTACGCGACCGACTATGGCAAGATCATGACCACTATGCAGGACGGCAAACAGCAGTACTACATCCTGACACCGTGGCCGTATCAGGCCGCTCCAGGTGATTATATCGTTACCGTTTACGCAGTCAAGGACAAGAAGATCATTGAGAAGGCCGAGGCAAAGGTACAGGTTCAGCAGGTCGGCACGGTCAAGACCCTCGCATCGATGGCAAAGGGCAACGCTGCCCTCTACGGCGCACTTTCCATACTGGCGGCGCTTGGCGCCGGCTTCGGCGTCGGAATGGTCTTCAGGAAAGGCGGGGGTGCACACTGAGCATGTATGAAAAGGTCCTTGTAGCATTCGACAATTCAGAGTTCAGCAAGGCCGCACTCCGGGAATCCTCAAGCTGGGTCAGGAAGCATGGAGGAAGTCTCACCCTGATCAACGCTGTGTACTTCGACGAGGAAGAATTCAGCATTGCTCCTGATCAGCGCGAGAGGAGACTCGAACACGGGAGGGCTGTGTGCCTTCAGACAAAAAAGGCGTTGGCTTCGGAATTCGGCATGGAGGTCGAATCACTCGTTTGCGAAGGTGAGGCTTCAGAGGTCATCGTCGAAATTGCACGGGAGAAGAACTCGGACCTCATCGCCATGGGGACCCATGGCAGGAAAGGTCTCAAAAGACTTCTCATGGGCAGTGTGACATCGGCCGTTCTTCTGCATTCGCCCGTCGACGTGCTTGTCATAAGAAAACCATGCACCGAATGTACCGGAACTTATTCATCGATACTTCTTCCCTTTGACGGCTCCGAGTGCAGCACCAAGGCGCTTCAGAGGGCATGTCAGTTGTCCGGCGTCGACGGCTCCGAAATCGCGGTTCTTTATGTAATCCCGCGGTACGAAGAAATGATCGGTTTTTTCAGGACAGACTCGATCAGAAAGGGTCTGCGCGACGAGGCGGAGAAGATCATTGACGCTGCAAGGGAATTCGCCTCCGGCCAGGGAATATCAGTGAAGGCGGAGATACAGGAAGGCAATGCGGGCGATGAGATCGCCAGGGCCTCTTCGAGGCTGAGGAGCGATCTCATCGTTATGGGAACATATGGATGGAGAGGAGTCAACAAGGCGATCATGGGGAGTACCACAGAACGCGTAATAGCGAATGCCTCATGTCCCGTGCTGGCCGTGAGATAACTTGACCAGACTGCCGCATCGCAGCGAATGCTGCATTGCCCGCTGCAGAGGACTGCTTAACCCGGTCGTCTGCAGCGGGTTTTAAACGTCCTTACGGTTTTGTGTTATTATTAATGAGCCTAGGGGCAGAGACTATAGAAGATCATGAATTTGAGAAGCGTCACAGGACAGAAATTTCACAGACTTTTTCGTCTGGGGCTGATAACGGGACAGGAAGTAGACGACCTCATCGATAAATCAAACGGTTCCCGCAAATATATTGAAGAGTTGCTCGTCGATTTTGGAGTGCCGAAGCACGAAGTCATGTCATCGCTTTCCGAATATTACAAGTATCCGGCCGTAGAATACAGTGAGGGTCTGATGGCACCCTATCTCCTCACGATGAAACTGAACATGGAAAAGCAGCTGAGGGCGCTATGGTTCCCATTGTCGGTGAACGGCGACAGGGCCGAAGTCATAGCATGCAGGCCGGACGACCCTCACACCATTGACGACGTAAAACAGACGCTCGGGGTGGAATGGATCGATTTCATGGTGGCAATGCCCCGGGACATGATCAGGATCATCGAGAACAATTTCGATGTAAACCCCAATTTCCGGATCTCGGGCGGCAGGACGCCCCTCGCCCTTGTCAGAACGGCCTTTGCATACCGCCGTTCGACCTATTCCTATTACAGGACACTGCTTGCGAAGGGAAGGACAGGCTTGGCGTTCATCAGGACCGGAGTATCATTTATCACCATAGCCATGCTTTTTATGCGCGTATTCGGCGGAGGGTTCTATTCCCTGCTTGAGGCGCCCCTCACGATCGGGGGTCTGATAATGATATTCGACGGCCTCAAGTGGTACCTGCCGTCGCGGTCCGTGGCAAAGAAACCTGTCGACTACGAATGCACAGAACCCACCTGGGGCACAACGGTGCTCGAGGCCGAGACGGTCAACTGCAAGCCCGAGATCAGTCGCAGCGGGTCGATAGACGGCGCAGAGGATCTCCGGGAGCAGTGGGAGACGCTCTCCCCCGTGATGAGGAGACGCTTTCTTGCAAGCGACAGAACCGACCTTGCCGAAGAAAGGACCTCGCTTGCAGGACACAGGACGGTTATAGCAAAGGCAAGGACCGGCCTTGCCTTCACGAGGACGGGTGTGGCCTTCACCGGACTCGGCATCGGCCTTATGAGACGTTTCCATACCAGCGGGTGGACGGCCTTCGACCTTTTTCTGATAGTTTCCGGTGTTCTGATGATACTCGAGGGATTTCACTGGTATTTGGGCGGAAGAAGCTCATGGCTCGATGGGTTCAAATGCGCGATTACGAGAAACAAACGGGAGAGCATCTGGGATTTCGTGATGCCCATTCGTCACAAACTCAGAGGGCACAGGAAAGACAATGCCTGCCCTCCGGTTCATGCGACCGACCTTCCGGGCATCTGGGCCACAACAGGTCTTGCACTGGAAAGGACCGTCCTCGCCGAAAGACGCACTGTTATGGCGAGACTTCGCACTGTCATGGCCCATTCCCGTACGGGCATGGCTTTCATAAGAACGGGCATCAGCATATCAGCGGTTGGCGCCGGCCTGATGTTTTATTTCGGGTTTGCTGCCGTCGGATGGACCATATTCAACGCGGTCCTGATCATTGCCGGTCTCGTACTGATCGTTGACGGTTTCCGTTGGGCCATCCCTGCTGAAAAAATGAGGATCCAATATCCCTATTGTTACGGCGACATGGAAATGACGATTCCCGACTATGGCAGGCCGGCGCGTTTTTGGGGAAAGGCGGTCTTCAGCCATGATAGCGAATAGCATAATGGAGACCTTCGAATTTTCGGCCCTTGCGGACTGGAAAATCCTGACAGATGATCAACTCAGGGATGCGATGACACAGTCCCGGGCAAGAGGAATAGCCCCCGAGAATATCCTCCTGTCGGAATACGGCGTGCCTAAGCATATTCTCCTCCGCGCACTTTCAGAATACTACCAGTGCCCGTCCTTTGAATACGACGAGCGCCTTCCCATACCTCCCGACGTGCTCACGGGTCTCAGCTCCGAAGTGCTGTCGAGGGGTCTTTGGATGCCCGTGATGAAGGATATACACGGAACAGTACTGATAGCCACCCGTTTCCCGGACAGCCCTGAAGTCCATGAAGAGGTGAGCCGATACATCAAGGCCGTAAACTATGAATTCAGGGTCTGCCTCTCTGACGACGTCCGGTGGTTCATACAGGACTTCCTCCACGAAAAACCGGGACTTCTGATAGGAACTGAAAGAACCGGGCTCGCTTACTGGCGGAACACGATGGCCCAGTGGCGTACAAGGCTCGCCTGCTATCGCACCGACCTGGCGAAGGCACGCACAGGACTGGCTTTTCAGAGGTGGGGCTTGGGAACCGTTGCCATTGCCAATACCCTTCTTCAGAACAAAAACGCAAGCGGCACCCCTGCCCTCTACTTCTTCATGCTTTTTCTTGGGTCCGTCATCTTCTTTTACGGTCTGCCAAGCTACATGAAGATCAGGAGATCGAGGATGACCCCCCCGGGGCACCATACCCTCGTTGAGGTGACCGCTGCGACACTTCATTTTCTTGAAAACTATCATTTCCTCGAAAATACAGGTGCCGAGTCCCGGACAAAAGGGACGATGCTGGCAAGGATGGGAGACATGCTCGCCGACCACTGCACTATACTGTATCCTTCGCCGTCGAGCAGGGTCCGTACCCAGCTTGCCCGCGAGAGAAACGTCCTTGCTGCCCAGAGAACGATTGCGGCATGTTACCGGACGATTTATGCCCGTGCGAGGACCGGTCTTGCCTTCATGCGAACCGGTTTTTCCTTTATGAGCATCGGCATAGGCCTCATAAGTTATTTCGGACTTGGGCTCTTGACGTCATTCGACCTGTATCTTGTCTTCGCCGGGATCCTGATGTTTGTTGACGGCATACTCTGGTATCTGCCGGTCCGGAAGGAACAGGCGGAAATCCCAAGAAGCATCGCCTACACTGACTAAACGAATCATCTGCACTCTTTGTTAACTTCCCTTCACATTCTCTTCATATTCGCGTCGTATCATATGTAGTTAAGCACTAAGTCGCTAAATCAAATGTGGATATGCGTCAATAATATCATGAGGTCAGGTTCGGGAAGAGCTCGCTCTGCGGACGTATCCCTTGCCGGAGATCTGAGCCCCGGGGGGCCATAGGGGCTCAGAGTTGCGGAGTTTATTGCCTTTGAATTAGGACTAATGGATTAATAACTATTTCTTATAAGGAGTGACAGCAATGCAGAGTAAAAAGTTCCCTCATCCTTTCTTCACCAGCCGGCCAAGCTGGAAATGGTTCATCCTGACCACTGTTTTGGTCGGCGCTACCATGTCGGCGCTGGATGTGAGTATCGTAAATATCGCGATGCCGACACTGAAGACCGAATTCAATGTGTCGCTGGCAAAGATCGAATGGGTCGCAATGGCCTACATGCTTGCGCTCACCATCTTTCTGCCGCTCTTTGGGAGGCTGGCAGACATCTACGGCCGGTCCAGGCTTTACAATACCGGATTCGTGATCTTCACCATAGGTTCCGCCTTTTGCGGTGCGGCCCCCACAGCTAACTTCATGATAGGTGCGCGTGCCCTCCAGGCGATAGGGGCCGGGCTCCTTCAGGCAAATTCCGTTGCAATAATCACGGCGGCCTTTCCGTCCAATGAAAGAGGCAAGGCCATCGGCATACAGGGCGCCGTGCAGGCAGTCTCCATGTCAATAGGCCCGTTCGTCGGAGGCCTGCTGATTGCATCGATAGGCTGGCGCGCAATATTCTATATAAACCTGCCGATAGGCGTGCTCGGCACGCTGGCCGCCCTCTTCATCCTGCCCGCTGACACCAAGAAAAAGGAGAAGGAGAAGGTGGATTGGCTCGGCACAGCCTTTTTCTCATCAGGTCTCCTCTTCCTGGTGCTGGCCTTTAACGAGGTCGTGAAGTTGGGCCTGTCTTCCCCCAAGATCGAGCTCTACTTCGGCCTCGCCGCGGTCTTGCTCGTCTTCTTTGTAATTACGGAACTTAAGGTAAAATATCCCCTCGTGGACCTTACAATGTTCAAAAACTTCACATTCCTGGCGGGTAATTTCACCGGCATGCTCTCCTATTACGTGCTTTTTGCGATAATGTTCCTCATGCCTTTCTACCTGGAGAGAGTAGTCGGCTACAGCGTCGCACTCACAGGCAGCCTTCTTACTCCGATTCCTCTTGCCATGGCGTTCGTGGCCCCCTGGGCCGGCAGCGTCTCGGACAAGCGCGGCCCAAGGCTGATGACAACGACCGGTATGCTGCTGTCCGCCCTGGCCTGTTTTCTTCTGACGCTTCTGGGCGAGTCATCTCACCTCATCTACCTCATCGGCATCATGATAATGCTGGGTATAGGGATGGGGCTCTTTACGCCGCCCAATAACAGCGCCATCATGGGCGCGGCCCCCAAGGACAAGCTGAGCGTGGCCGGCGGCATCCTGAACATGATGCGCTCCCTGGGCCTCATATTCGGCGTAGATATATCCGGTCTCATATTTACGAATCTCGAAACCAAGTACGTGGCCGATAAGGGATACCCCAACGCCGAGCATATCTTCCATAACAATTCGATACCCGTCGTCGTAAAGGTAAATGCCTTCATGAGAGGATTTCTCGTCGTGCTTGGAGTACTTATCGCACTGAACCTGTTCTCCGCGCTCCTGTCGGCTATGAGAAATGACAAGCCTGACGAAGAGGCAATCGCTGCTGCAAAAGAACTAGAGGGAGTCTAAGAAAAGCGCACCCCCGCGGATGTTGGCCGCGGGGGTGTCTCCTCAAGCCCTGCCCGGCTTCGTCAGTTTCCTGATTTTTCTCCCCTGAAGTACTCTCCTCCCCCCCTGCATGAAGCGGACCACTGCCGCGGCAGTTTTTCATCACACCCCACTCCTTATTGAATCCGTAAGGTATAATAGTACAAAAATGAAAATCGAAACCAAGATCATCCTCTCAAACGTCTTCAACGCGGCAGTCATTTTGCTGATAGGAATCTTCGCTTTCCAGAACCTCAATCTCGTTCTCACAAAACTGAGGTTCGTCGAGATCGCTGACGACCTGAACGCCTCCTTTCTCGAAATGAGACTCTCCGAGAAGAACTTTTTCCTTTACAAGGACGCGGCCGCCCTTCACGATCTCAGAGAGAAGATCACCGCCACTGACACATCGATAGACAACGTGCAGGAGGACATAGTGCGAGCCATAGGCACGAACGACCTCGAAATGCTCAGGACGTACCTGAGGAGATATTCAGAGGTTGTGGACGAGGCTGCGGTGACGCGCTCCGGAGACGTGGAGCTCGAATCCAGACTGAGGACGGCGGGTAAAAAGCTTCGGGAATTTTCAGGTAACATCACGAACCTCGAACGGGCAAGGGTGAACAGTATCATCCTCGACTCAAAAAACATTCTCTTTTATTCGTTCGCTGCCTTTTTTCTCCTCGCGATTATCGGGAGTCATTTCATCTCTCAGAAGATACTACAGTCCCTGCGTCAGATCGAAAAACTGGCGGTATCGATATCAGGGGGGAATTTCGAAAAAATCGGAGGCGTGCAGCCCGCCGATGAACTGGGCTCCGTGATCGCAGCCATCAACTCAATGTCGGAGGAGCTGAAGACGCGGGAGGAGCAGCTCATTCAGTCGAAAAAGCTCGCATCTCTGGGCGTGCTTACGGCGGGTGTTGCGCACGAACTGACGAACCCGGTGAATAACATTTCGATGATCGCACAGACTTATGCCGACGTATACGACAACCTGAGCAGGGAGGACCGAATCGGTTTCATGCTGAAGATCGAGGAAGAGACAGAGAGGGTCAGGGATATCATCAGAAACCTCCTCGACTTCTCCAAACCGAAGGAGGCAAACCTCGGCAGGGCTGACATCAATAGCGTAATAAGGAAGACCGTCAGTCTCGTGCAGAACATGCTCAATGTATCGAACATAGACGCCCTCCTTGATCTCTCCGAAGGGCTCCCCCCGGTATTCGTCGACGAGCACCAGATGCAGCAGGTCTTCGTCAACCTCGTCGTCAACGCCATTCAGGCGATGCAGCCCGGGGGAAAATTGTCGATAGTCACGCATCGGGGCAGGACGGAGGACACGGTCGAAATCGACGTAAAAGACACCGGCAAAGGGATACCGCCGGAGTTCCTTTCCCATATATTCGATCCATTCTTCAGTACAAAGGGAGTCGGCGGGACGGGGCTCGGTCTGTCGGTGAGCTATGGCATAATAAAGAACCACAAAGGTACCATAAGGGTCGACAGTACGCCAGGCGCAGGTACCACATTTACGATAGAATTGCCCATCTACAGACAGGAGGAGGAACAGGAATGAGCAGTCACAGGATTATGGTAATCGATGATGAAAAGATCGTTGGAGATATGGCGAAACTGTCGCTCGAACAGGAGGGTTACGCGGTCGAGACCTTTCTTAACGCCGAGCCCGCCCTTGAGCGGCTCAAGGAGGCGAGATTCGACATCGTCGTCACGGACTACAAGATGAAGGGCATAGACGGGATGGAGGTCCTTCGGACGGTGAAATCGCTCTATCCGGCGACAAAGGTGATCATGATCACCGCCTTCGCAAATCTCGATACGGCTATAGAGGCGCTCCGGGGCGACGTCCATGATTTCTTTCCCAAGCCTATAAAGATAAAAGAGCTGAAGGCATCGATACAGCGCGCCCTGGCAGGATGAAAAGAAACGGAGCATCAGCGCCCGGATGAAGAACATCGTCGAAAACATTCGTTCAATATTGCGCATCGCAAGAAGGGGGAAAGGCCAGTCGCCGCCCTTCGAGACCGTCTTCGCGCGGTTCAGGGAGATACTCGAAAATAACAACAGGGCGCTCGAAATCATCACTGACATGGGCGACAAGCTCGGCGGAGACTACCTCTTCGATGTCGTTTATGTAAGGCGCGCCTACTCGGACCTCTCCGCGGCAGTGTTACGCTCAATCCGTCTTTTCGACGTCCTCACAGCAGACAGATACCCGGCGATCCATGGGGTCTTCGAGCGTATCGATACGCGCATCACGGGAATGATCGATGAGACTGTCCGGCCTTCCGTCGGGCTGGTTGTGCCTCTTGAGGAGATCTCCTGGGACATGGCGGAATACGTCGGCGGCAAAAACGACGGCCTTTCGGAACTGAAGAACTTTCTGAAACTCACCGTTCCCGAAGCCTTCGCCGTCACCACCCGCGCCTTCGATGAATTCATAAGTTATAACGGTCTCGATGTTCTGCTTGAGAAGGCGGCCGCCGATAACGTCATTCCCGCCGATCTGCATGACCTGGTGATGAAAGCAGCAGTTCCCCCGGAGCTCGACCGTGCACTTGAAGAAGCCCTCGCGAGACTGAAAGAAAAGTGCGCAGGAGAATGCTATCTCGCGGTCAGAAGCAGCGCCGGCGAGGAAGACGGAGAGTTCTCCTTTGCAGGGCAATTCGAAACAGTGCTGAATGTCCCTGCCGGGAAGGCAGCTGTCGCAGAAGCTTACAGGTGCGTAGTTGCGAGCCTATTCTCTGCCGGCTCCCTCGCCTACCAGAAGGCCCTCGGTTTTCCGCCGGGAAAGATAAAGATGGCTGTCAGCTGTTCGGTGATGGTCGATGCTGTCGCAAGCGGGGTGATCTACTCTTCGAGCCCGGCGGGCGACAGGGACACACTTGTTGTGAACGCGGCGCCCGGTCTCGGCAGCGCGGTTGTCGAAGGGAAGACCGATGCCGACCTCTTCGTTGTCCGAAAAGGAGCGCCTCTTAGGCTCGAAACAAAAAAGGCTGGGGGGAAAGAGGCGATGGTCATCGGCAACAGAGGCGGCGGGACTGCATCCATCCCTGTGCCTGCCGAACAGCGAAATCTGTTCAGCCTCAGTGACGAGGCGGTCCTTGAGATTGCGGGGACGGCGATGGCTATCGAGAGGCACTTTCACAGGCCTATGGACATTGAATGGGCGATGGACAAAAAGGGAACGGTTTATTTTCTGCAGGCGCGCCCCCTCAGAATCCCCGAAGAAGGCGCCGTGGCCCGTCAGATCTCTACACGACCGGAGCAACCTCGCGAGATACTGTTAAAAGACAGGGGCCTTGCGGTACAGAAAGGTGCCGGCGGAGGTAGGGTCTTTATCATAAGGAGGCCCGAGGATATCGCGAATTTTCCGAAGGGGGCGGTGCTTGTCGCAAGGCACGATTCTTCAGATTTCGTTCGCGTCATGCCCTTTGCTTCCGCGATCATCACGGACATCGGTACTCCCACCAGCCACATGGCATCGCTATGCAGGGAATTCAGGGTCCCCACCGCCGTCAATACCGGGGAGGCGACCACACTCCTTAAGGACGGGGAAAAGGTTACTCTCCACGTGGACGATGAGGGCGGAATAAAGGTCTATGCGGGTGTGGCGAGAGAGTTGATCGAGTCGGAAGGTGCCGACACAGTCAAAATGGAGCGTCTCTACGAGTACCGCAGGCAGCGATATATCCTGCGATACATCTCGCCGCTCAATCTTGTCGATCCTCTCATGGACAATTTCACACCCGAAGGGTGCAAGACCATGCACGATATCCTCCGATTCATGCATGAAAAGTCCGTGGCGGGTCTGATCGAAGGGGCGCGCTACGGAGACAGGATGCTGAAAAAACATGCCGCGGTAAAACTTGATATCCCCATCCCTGCAGGCATCATCGTTATCGATATAGGAGGAGGACTTTCCGTTCCCGGAGGAAAGGATAACGCATCATTCGATGACATTGTTTCGATCCCCCTCAGGGCTGTCGTCAAGGGCATGATGCATCCGGGCGTCTGGCATTCGGAGGCGGTATCGCTGAGGGTAAATGATTTTCTTTCGAGCATGATGCGAATGCCCGATATCACGACCGACAGGAGTGAGTACGTAGGATTCAATATTGCGGTAGTGACAGGGGAATATATGAATCTGAGCCTGCGCTTCGGCTATCACTTCAACATGATGGATTGTTACTGCAGTGAAAACGCCAGATACAATCACATCTATTTCCGTTTTGTAGGTGGGGCAACGGACATATCAAAGCGTTCACGGAGGATTCAGCTGATAGCCGACATACTCAAGGAGTACGGGTTCAACATAAAGACACGGGGAGACCTCATCATCGCGAGGCTCTCAAACATAAAACGCGAGGAGATGGAAACTCTCCTGGATCAGGCGGGAAGGCTCATCGCCTTCACAAGACAGCTCGATGCCCTTCTCCATGACGACTCCGCGGTCGAACGTTACAGGAAAAACTTCATTGAGGGAAACTACGAAGTATGAAATTCAGGATCGACCTTCACGTACACTCAAGATACAGCGGCGACAATGATTCGGACCCTGAAGAGTCCGTCGTAAGGGCACTTGCTCTGGGTCTCGAAGGGATAGCTTTCACCGAGCATTATTCCTATGAGGCATCGGAACCCGTGGAGCGGCTCCGGGAAAAGTACGCAGACAGGATCATGATCTTCAGGGGGGTGGAATTTTCTTCGGCCGAAGGGCATTGCCTCATTTTCGGGACAGACACGGACAAGTTACTCGTCAAACATCTTCCCGCCGATGAAATCGTCAGGGCCGTCTCGTGCGCCGGGGGTGTGGTGATCCCGTCTCATCCCTTTCGAAGGGGCACGGGAATGGGCGATTCCGTCAGCAGACTGAAGGGCATCTGCGCGGTCGAAGGATATAACGGCTGCAACCTCCACGCCTTCAACGCAAAGGCCATAGAGACCGCCGAGGCACTGCGCCTTCCCTTCACCGGGGGCTCCGATGCGCACGCACCCGAAGAGGTCGGTTCCTGTTACACTGAGTTCTACGGCGAGGTAACGCCTGACACCTTCATCGACGCATTAAAGGCCGGAAATTATCAGGGTGTCGATACGAGAAAGATTTCCCGGGCGTTCATGATCTGAGTCTACTCCTCCTCGAGCCCGTACTTCTTCAGCTTCCGCCACAGGGATACCCTGTCGATGCCCAGGATCTGAGCAGCCAGTGTCTTGTTCCCCCCGACTTCGGCGAGGACCCAGTTTATATACGCCGTCTCCTGTTCTTCGAGGGAGGGCATCTTTCCCTCCTTCTTTCTGAACGTCCTGATACTCAGCTCCCTGAGGTCTTCGGGTAAATGGGCGATCTGTATCGTATCTTCGTTTGACAGAGCAACCCCCCTCTCGATGATATTTTCGAGTTCCCTCACATTGCCCGGAAAGTCGTAATTCATCAGTATGGCCATTACCTCCCGGGAGATCTCACCGACGGCCTTGTTCATTACCGCTGCATATTTTTTCAGGAAGTAGTAACTGAGGATCGGGATATCTTCTCTCCTTTCCGAAAGGGGAGGGATATGAAGGGAGACGACGTTCAGTCTGAAGTAAAGGTCCTGTCTGAACTTGCCGCCCTTTACCGCATCCTGGATATCACGGTTGGTAGCCGCCACGAACCTGACATCCACGTTCACCGACTCGGTCGCACCGAGCCTCAGAACCTCCTTCTCCTGTATGACCCTGAGGAGTTTCACCTGCATCGACGCCGGCATCTCGGTGATCTCATCGAGAAATAGTGTGCCGTCCGAGGCCATTTCTATCAGCCCCTTCTTCATCGATGTGGCCCCCGTGAAAGCGCCTTTTTCGTGCCCGAAGAGCTCGTTGCCCAGAAGCTCCTCTGTGAAGGCGCCGCAATTGATCGCAAAGAACGGCCCCTCAGAACGCTTGCTGTTCAGATGGATAAATCTTGCGAAGAGTTCCTTTCCTGTGCCGCTTTCCCCGCTGATGAGGACATTACAGTCAGTGGGAGCGATCTGTTTGGCGGTATCGAGGAGTCTCAGCATCGTGGCATCCTGGGTGATGATCTTCACCTTGCCTTCGTACTGCTCGATATGTTCCCTCAGCTGCCTGTTCTCTCTCTTAAGCTGCACCTTTTCCAGCGCTTCCCTGACCACCTTGCGCACCTCATCGAGCTTGAAGGGTTTCGCGATATAGTAAAATGCCCCGCGTTTCATCGCCTCAACGGCAGATTCAAGCGTTGCATAGCCGGTAATCATTATCACCTCGGTCTCAGGATAAAGCTCCTTGCATCTTTTAAGTATCTGCATACCGTCGACCTTCTCCATCCTGAGGTCGGTAAGCACCGCATCGAAGCTCTGCTCTTCAAGCAGTCTCTGTGCATTCTGACCGCTCTGTGTCGCAGCCACCTCGTAGCCCTCTTTCTTCAGCACGTACTCGAGATTCTTCAGGGCAATTCTCTCGTCATCGACAATCAACAGCCTGGCGTTAGTATGCATTCCCTACCCCTCTCACTCAAAAATATTTGTTCTGCTCTTTCGGAGATTCACTGCCGTCTTCTTTCCGAAGCGGGAGCCGTATCAGAAAGGTCGTTCCCCTGTCCGCCCCACTGTCAACTGCGATGCAACCGTCATGCTCCTCGACAATCTCGTGAACGACAAAGAGCCCAAGCCCCGAGCCCTTTCCCACGTCCTTTGTTGTAAAAAAAGGGTCGAAGACCTTCGGAAGCACATCCGCCGGGATGCCGGAGCCCGTATCCCTTATGGTGATATCAACGGTGTTTTCAGACATCGCGCATCTCCCCGCATATTTCAGATGATCGTAGAGGCCCGTATTCTGGCAATTAGCCGTCCCCACCACCCCGTGCTCCGCTGCCCGTATAAATATGCTCCCTTCCCCCGCAATTGCCTCGGCAGCATTCTTGATCAGGTTGAGAAAGACCTGCTGGATCCTCTGTTTGTCCGCAAAAATCACGATATCCTCGGGAACATCCACCACTATTTCGATCCTTGTGGACACCTGCCCCCTGATAAACCTGATCGTTTCTTCGATCAATGCCCTCAGACGCAGCATCTCCTTCCGGAAATCCTTCTCCCGCGAAAACTCCAGAAGCGACCGCACAATGTTTCGCGCCCTGTCCGTCTGCTCATCGACCTGAGCCAGAAGCTCCTTCTTGTATGACAGGTCTGCTTCCTCAATCTCCTCCATGAGTATCTGGCATGAAGAGGATATGTTGGATAGAGGGTTGTTCAGCTCGTGGGCAACGCCCGAAAGAAGGGTGCCGAGCGAAGCAAGTTTTTCGGACTGGACAAGATGCCGCTGCCGAAGTTCCAGCTCCTTGAGCATTTTGGCGAACGCATCGGAAAGCGAAACCATCTCCCTGTCCTTTGAGTCGACACGGATTTGTTCGAATTTTCCCTCCGCAATCCTCTGCATGTTTCCTTCCAGAAGTTTCAGCGGCTTCACTATGCTGCGCGACAGCACCTGTCCGAGTCCGATAACGATCACCGACAAAAAGACGATCGAAAAAATGAGCATATTCTGGGAATTATTGAGCGTCCTTTGGAGATCCCTTCTCTCGGTCCTCGAGATGTTTTCGGCCATGGTTATGATATCCTTGCCCGTCTCCCGTATCTCACTCTCAAGCGCCACACTCTGCGCTGCACTCCGCCGTCTGCCCTCATCGACAACGGGTGCAAGACGATCCATCAGCTCGCCGTACTTGCGGAGGCCCTTCCTGAGCCGGGCGATCTCCTCCCTGTCGGCAACACGCGAAAAATTGACGAGATTGTCCTCAAGCAGCAACCGGGCCCTCGCCACATAGCTGATGTTTTCCCGGTAGTCGCCCTCTTTCCTGTAGAGGAAATAATTCTTCTCGAACCTCCTGATTTCAAGGGTCGTATCGAAGAACTCGGTTATTACATTGCCGAATATGATTCTTGTCTCAACGTATCGCAACTCGACGAGCGTGAACATCGAAAGACCCGCTATCACGGCCACAATGCCGTAATACCCGAAGGTGATCTTCCGCCTTATGCTTCTTTGCCCCAACACGCTTAATTGTACCACCTAGGTATTGCATTAAGCAACATTTACATTTTTTCATGCAACAGGCAGAGTCGCAGGGAAAGCCGGCCCATTTCGCAATCTAACATGTCAGTGCATCCTTAAGCCCGAAATAGGCTTTCGTACCGTTGCATCTTGCGACAGCCGTTCGTTTTTTGCATCACCTTCGCCAGCCTTTCCTGTCAAGCCCAAACGATCAAAAGGCATAATTACGTTGCATTCTGCAACTGTCCTGCCGACTTCCCAAAAAACGCTTTTCCTCTTTTTTTCTTTTGTTTCGCGACCTTACCGCCAGCCCTTGAAGTGGCACACGACTTGTTTAATAGGGGCCAAATACTTGATGAAAGGAGGACAAAAGTATGAACAAACAACTCAACAAATTCGAGGCGGCGATGATGGCAGTAGCTTTTGCCGAAACCGGAGAGTTCGAGACAGCACGCCAGATACTGATCGAAGAAGAGCAGACCGATGAAAGGCCGGACCTTCAGACCAGAATTACGGAAGGAAAAACATTCAGATCCGATTGATGAACACTAAAGCGAGACATTGAGGAAACGAAATGAAGAAGCTCAAGAAGCTGATGGAAAGATTCGAAAATGCCATGGCAGCGGCCTCCCTTGCCGAGGAAGGTCAGTTCGAATCGGCGCGCCGGCTGATGAAAGAGGAAAGGAGGATACTGTTGGCCGTCAGGGAGCACCGGATAGACCATAAGACCCTTAGATACGCATTGAACACCTGCAGGCGTGTGAATGCCGAACTCGACGTTCTCTACGTCTCCGCATCCGGCGCACCAGACCCGGCCCTCGGCGGCTTTCTCTCCGAGCTCAGCGCCGGGGGCATTCAATACAGGGTAATTGAACGGACCGGATGTCTGAAACGGGCGATCATCGACTACACGTCTTCCAGGAGGGAAGTCCTGTTCGTTGTCATCGAGTCTTCTGACAATCTCGACGTTGATTGTTCAGTCACCGACCGAAGACTCTCTGAATCGTGGAACAGACTGAAGTGTCCTCTCGTCGTCGTTTCCGAGGGGATTAAGGCATAAAAGAGCAGAGGCGTTCTTAAGACAATCACAACTTGCAGCAATAAAAACAGGAGGCGGTTTATGACAGGTACAACACAGAAGAAGAAACCCTATGCGTCCATGATAATCATGGGCTGCATATCGGCAATCCTTTACGCAACGCTGCTGATACAGCAGGACGTCATCACCAAATACTTTACTCTTGGCGGATTTTTCGCCTTTCTCCCGATAGCAACGGCGCTCCTTTTTTCCTACGTTCATGGAAATTTCACCGGCAGCTTCTGGACGGTGCTCGGCGTCGAGGCATCAAAGAAGAAGAAGGAGGTAAAATAGCATGCACGACATCGTCAAAGAAGCTACGAACTTCATCACACTCGATACCGTCCACATAGTATATTTGTTCCTGGTAGGATTCGTGGGAGGACTCGTCAGCGGTTTTATCGGCTCCGGCGGCGCATTCGTACTGACACCCGGCATGATGAGCCTTGGCGTTCCGGGACTCGTTGCCGTCGCAAGCAACATGTGTCATAAGTTCCCTAAAGCTCTGGTGGGCGCGATCAAAAGGGCAAAATACGGCCAGGTAGACGTAAAGCTCGGCATAGTGCTCGGCATATCGGCGGAGGCCGGAGTCCTCTATGGAGCTCATGTCCAGGAAAATATCAAAAAGGCATTCGGAGACGCCGGGTCAAACCTCTACGTCAGCGTTGCCTTTGTCGTAATTCTGGCTGTCGTCGGAGTGTTCGTCCTCAGGGACGCATGGAAAACCTACAAATCGGGAGCAAATCATGACGAGGAAAAACTCACCCGGATCGCCCGTTGGGTCCAGTCGGTTAACATACCCGGGACGATGGTCTATTTCAAAAGCCTTAATGCCCGCATATCGGTCCTCTTCACGATCCCTCTTGGTTTTGCTACCGGAATGTTGGCTGCAACTATCGCAGTAGGCGGGTTCATCGGAGTCCCTTCCATGATCTACGTTCTTGGTGCACCGAGTCTGATGGCCTCGGCATCCGAACTCGTCATAGCCTTCGTAATGGGGCTCGGCGGTTCCTTCAAGTATGCGATGCATGGGCTGGTCGACATCCGTCTTGCCATGATCATTCTCGCCGGTTCACTATTCGGAATCCAGCTGGGCGCCATCGGCACCACGTACGTGAAACCTTACATGATCAAGGTGGTCATGGGCGTAATCATGGTAATCGTACTCTTCAGCCGCGCACTTATGGTGCCTGTTTATCTCTCGCAGCTCGGCCTGATAGAAAAGCTCGGGACGGCCACCTCCAAGATGCTGAACACCGCAAGCTTTATCATCATGATTGTGGCCCTCTCCCTCGGCGCATTCATTGTACTCAAAGCGATGTGGCAGGGCCGCCGCGCAGAGCAGAGGGCTGCGGCGAAGGAACTCGCCCGCGTTGAAGTCTGATCATGGGCAAGTACAGGAAGATTCTTGCGGCCGTCGACGGCTCGCCGTCCGGAGAAAATGCACTGATCCAGACATTCAGACTCGCAACAGCGGAGAAGTGTTGGATAACTGTTGCCACCGTCGTCCCTGAATACGGGGGCGACGTGGATCTCACAGTCATCGGAGATATTCACGGCATTCTCAGACACTCAGGGGAGGAGCATCTTGCAAGGGCCTCAGAGATAGCCAGACGGGAGGGCGCGCTCATCAGGACGGTGGTTGAGGAAGGCGACACGCACGAACGGCTGGTGGACCTTGCAGAAGCGGAAAATTGTGGTCTGATTGTAATGGGCCGAAGCGGCAAGTCGGCCGCAGAGCGCGTCCTCATTGGAAGTGTCACGGCCAGGGTCATTGGCCACAGCCGCAGGGATGTCCTCGTTGTTCCTCTCGGAGCAGGAA
Organism: Thermodesulfovibrionales bacterium; assembly: GCA_033853975.1. Classification (GTDB taxonomy): domain Bacteria; phylum Nitrospirota; class Thermodesulfovibrionia; order Thermodesulfovibrionales; family UBA6898; genus JAWOKY01. Next base: position 2,750 of record JAWOKY010000059.1, on the reverse strand, counting down.
TAGGATGGAAAAACATCCTCATCGCTACCGACGGATCCAGAAACAGCAATGAGGCAGCAGAAAGGGCGATAGATTTTGCGCGCTCATACGGCGGAAAGATCGCGGTGGTATCCGTCGTCGACGTACCCGACGAGTTGTACGCCGAGGCTCCCGCACTGGTTGATACACTGGTTGGAAAGGCCAGAGAATATGCCGACGGCGTACAGAGCATCGCCGCCGCCTCCGGCGTTACTGCAGAAAGTTACGTAAGTGAAGGGGAAAGCTATCGTGCCATCCTCAACGTTGCCGGAGAGGTTAACGCAGATCTTATCGTCATGGGAAGTCATGGCAGAACCGGGATCAAGAGACTTCTTATGGGCAGCGTGACTGAAAAAGTAATCGGACATGCTTCCTGCCCTGTTCTTGTAGTAAAAACATAAAAGCATTTCAGGCCTTCTCCTTAGCCGAAAGGAAGGCCCCTTTGAAGAAGGGGTCTTCCTTCGTTCTGCTGATAGCCACAAAACGATGTTGCGGATACGGGCAATTCAATTGATTTAACACCTGTCTCGTAGTATTCTATGATATGCGCAAGGGGTACACTCTGCTCTTAGCTTTTCTGCTTGTTACTTTTGCAGTCTCTAACGCCTATCCCCTCAACGAATCGCGCTACTTCGGCAGCAACGGCAACCCCACCGTTTTCCCCGGAGCAAGAGGCGGGGTGGCATCTTCCCGGGCAGTCTCGGGCTATGCCGTTCCCGAGGGCATTGAACTTCGCGACGACGTCACGTACGAATATTACCCTGTATTCGGCAAGTCGTACTCTGCGGTGGTGAAATCGATTACGGAAAACGGGCCACTGGTCAAGGGCAGGAACGTGCGCTCCGCGTCAAAGACCGACTGGGGAATCGGAATCTCATATGAGTATGATTATACCTATGACATCGATGACGAACTCAGGACCGTTCATTCGATTGTTGATGTTTCGGACGTCTCAGTGAGGTACCACATCACAATTACCCTGCCGGCGCTGCTCGATGATTCCTCGCTGACCGTAATTGAAAAACGTCTCTGGAAGAATTATTTTCGGAGGATTCTGGAGCACGAACACGGCAAGGCTGATATTATACGGGCTGAAGATACCAGGAAGAAGATTGAAGAGGCCGTCGAGGACATAAAGGGGCTCTCGTTCGACTATACTGACGATATCGATATTGAACATTCGGTAGAAGTCTTCATGGGGGAAGAAACCGACAAGATCGGCCGCGAGTGGGTGAAAAAGATCAGAGAAAATATCGATGCCTACGACCGAATGCCTGCCAAAACCAAATCAACAGAGCAGGAAGAATCACCCATGAAATCGACGTCTGACGAATAAGTCGTTCCGCTGTCCCGGTCTAACACGTCAGGCAAAGGTGTATCGCACTTGCCGCCCTTTTGCCGTCGCCCATGGCAAGGATGACGGTAGCCCCGCCCCTTACCACATCTCCGCCCGCAAAAACACCTTTCTTGCTCGTCACGCACGTACCGGGCTCAGTGACGATGCTCCCCCGCCCGCTCACGACTATGTCAGGGGTTGTATGCTGTATCAGTGGATTGACACCATTTCCTATGGCGACTATCGCAATATCGGCATCCAGCCTGAATTCGGAGCCGGCCACATTAACCGGCCTCCTCCTGCCGGCCTCATCCGGTTCACTGAGTTCCATTCTTGTGAACTCTATTGCGCGCAGTCTTCCCTCGTCGTCGCCTATGAACCTGGTAGGTGAGGTGAGGAACATGAACTTCACTCCCTCTTCACGGCCATGTCGCACTTCCTCCTGCCGCGCCGGCATCTCCTGTTCTGATCGTCTGTACGCAACCGTCACCTCTTCAGGGGAGAGTCTAAGAGCAGTCCTTGCCGAATCCAGCGCTGTGTTGCCTCCCCCTATTACCACGATCTTCCTGCCGCGAAGCACAGGCGTGTCGCATTCGGGAAACTTATATGCCCCCATCAGGTTTACCCGCGTCAGATATTCGTTTGCAGAATACACGCCCACGAGATTCTCGCCGGCGATATTCATGAACGTCGGCAGGCCAGCGCCGCTGGCCACGAAAACGGCGTGAAACCCTTCTGCGAGCAGATCATCGATCGTATCGATCCTTCCGATGACGGAGTTAAGTACGATTTCGACGCCAATCTTCCTTAGATACTCTATTTCAGCCGCGACGATCCTCTTTGGGAGCCGGAATTCCGGAATGCCGTACACCAGCACCCCGCCGGGCACATGGAGCGCCTCGAAAATCGTCACCTTGTGCCCCAGTCTTACGAGATCTCCGGCAGCGGCAAGACCCGCTGGACCCGACCCCACTACCGCAACCTTTTTCCCGGTCCACCTCGGTATAGCCGGTACATGAACCTCGTCCTTTTCCCTCTCATAGTCCGCAATGAAACGTTCCATCGCCCCTATGGCGACCGCCTGTCCCCTCTTGCCCTTTAGACAGGTTTTTTCGCACTGCTCTTCCTGCCGGCAGACCCTGCCGCAGACAGCAGGCAGGGGGTTGCTCTCTTTGACCTTCCTTGCTGCCTCGACAAATTTCCCCTCTGAGGCAAGTTTCATGACCTGTGGTATCTGTACATTAACGGGACACCCCCTTACGCATCCGGGGTCCTTGCATTGCAGACAGCGAGCTGCCTCGCTCATCGCCTGGTCCTCGCTGAATCCGTAAGGGACTTCGCTAAAGTTGGTGACTCTGGCGATCGGGTCCTGTTCACGCACCGTCTGCCTGGGCCT
>JAWOKY010000058.1:0-11637 GCA_033853975.1 Thermodesulfovibrionales bacterium | reverse complement strand
AAATGAGAATTAAAGGCGATATCCTGTTATTAAGAACGGACGAAGGAATATATATATTTCACAAAAGCAAATGACCGCCTGTTTAACAATGGGCTCGACCAGATGGCGAATAGCCTAAGTGGTTTTTGCAAAAGTGGTTGCCGCCACTGGTCAGCCTTGGCGTTATACGAATAAATATAGTTTTTAATATGATGCGCTTCATGCTCGCTGTGTGCAAAAAATTATGATAACAACCATTCTGTTGACGTTAGCACTGCATTTATTTCAGCATGCTGATTTAGAGAAGCATGCATCCTATTCTGATTCATACATATGCAATTATTCAAAAGTATCTCATTTAAGACATGGAGAATACGTATCTGTGCGGTCAGGCCCAGGAAGGAAGTTCAGGAGAATAGACCGGCTAGAGAATAATAGGACTGTGTATATATGTGACGAGAAGGGCGAGTGGTTTAAAGTGTTCTATAGTAATGGTACTGGTGTTTGTGCTACGGAAGCCACTAATGGACTTGAAAACCGCAAGGCGGCATCCTGCAAATGCGGCTGGGTACATAGAAAGTGGATCACTGTGATATCCGGCTAAAAAGGTGATTAGGGCATTGCGCCTGAATAAGGAATATAAATATTTGAATAACTATCGCAAGCAAAGAATCCGGGCGAGAACTATTGCCGAGTGACTGGCAAGATAAAAGAAACGTATAACACATCAATCGAGGCGACCGTGAAGGGAAAAATGGGGACACATCCCATTATTACTTGACGCTTGGAGGCGTAGTCGATAGAATTATCCATGCCCAGCATCGGGAGAGCGGTGGCGGCGGGATATCCGCATCATGTAATTCAAAGGGGAATAATCGCGAGGCTGTCTTTTTGGAGATGGAAGACCGGAAACGATATCCGCTGAAGAAAAATATGCTGTGAAATGGACTTCTCCGGTAATGGAAATGGAGAAAAAGCCGGGAAATAAGGCTCCTACAGCGACCGAAATGACGGCCGAGAAGTGAGCCAGGCTAAAAATGGGATATGTCCCCATTTATCGCATGAGAGTATGAATGAATTAATAATGACGAAAATTAACTTCAGGAGATGCTATCAATTCTTCGTCCTGAATGTGGCTATCATCATCGCTACTTTCATCCTGAACCCGCTCAGGATAATTCCATCATCACTACTGCAGGCAGTCAGTCTAAGCGGAGCTCTGTTTCTTAATCTCTATGCGCAACTGGGCTACGTTAAATATTCCGTTATCCGGGATGAAAGACAATTCCGAAAAGTAATAATCGGAGCAATCGGGCTCTCAACTCTTCACTCTCTTCTTGTTCCCACAAATGTTCTGATTTATTTCGGCCAAACCCAAAACAACATTTACTTGGGCATTATAATGTTGTTATCAATGCTCCTTTTCTATTACGCCTTTGCGTTGATCAGAAATGACGACGTGGACTTCTTCAAGAAGCTGGCAAGCTTAAATTTATACCTCGCGCTTATCTTGTTTCTCGGCCTGCTTTGCTACGTATTTGAGCTGCCTCTTTTCCTGGTGTTTCCAATCATGATGGCCGGGGTCGTCGTAATCATCTTGCTCTGGTACTGGCAAATCAAGCTATTTCGGCACCTATCGCTAAAATACAATGAATCGTAATCTAATCGGGCAGCCGGGCGCAGTTAACTCCCAGCCCCACACCACCCATCGTTCAGGTCCGTAATTGGCGGTTCGCGGAAGTTATCGGGCCGTGGCCTCAAAGTATTTATCTTTCCCTCATCAATTTGCGCCCTTCCGCCACCCTTCCATTTGACGGGTCAAGCGTGACCGCCTTATCAAAGTAGACCCCGGCCCTGACCGGAAAACCGAGCTTCAGGTACACATGGCCGAGTTCCGCGAGGGTGTCGGAATCCATGGGCTTAAGCTCGTTCGCCCTGTTGAGCGCCTGGACAGCCTCTTTGAGTCTTCCGAGCATCCCCAGGGTAACGCCGTAGTGAAAATAATATTCGGGCGCCGACCCGTCATAGGATATCGCCATCGCAAACAGCCGGGCTGCGACATCGTAATTCCTGTCCCAAAAAGCCACTTTGCCGTCTCTGAACCTGTTGCGCGCGGAATCCTGGTTTCCCGAGAGACCTGTGCTTTCGGGCTGCTCGACAGGAGCCTCTTTTTGAGCCTCTTCCCGAATGATGGACGGGCCGCTGCCAGGCACAGAGTCTTCCCTTTCAGCCGAGTCGCTGAGAACGCGGTCGTATTCCTTTCTTTTTGAGGGGTCGGTGAGCGTGAGACAGGCGGTCGTTACGTAGCTGAAGATTTCAATAAGTTTCCTCTTCGTGGCCTCCGGCAGATGAATGTGCATGTCAGGGTGATATTTCCTGGCCATCCTGTAATAGGCCTTTTTTGCCTCGTCGGTTGTGCTTTGCCGGTCCAGATCGAGGATGCGGTAATAATCGAGGTTCTTATATTCGGAGTAAAGGCGGTCTATTTGGGCGCCTGCAGGGGAGCTCCCCTTCGCGCCGGGCCCGAAAACCTCCCCGGCGCTGATCCCGCTTGGGGATTCATGGCTCTCTCTTATCTTCAGAAAACGGGCTTCCAGGAGGGCGTAGATAATCTTCAGGGGGTCTATCCGGCCTGAAGCGGAGCGTTTGATGATATCTCTGATGGCTGTTTTTCCGTCGACACAGGAAATCACGGCCTTATCGGCCGCAGTGAAGCGTATGTTCTGAAAAAGATTCAGGGGGTTTGACGAGAAGTCAACGGTGCTGTCAAGAAGATAGTTCTTCAGAAGGTCCACATCGGCGTTTCTCTTTAGCACCCTGTATATGAGGTCTGAAACAGAAAGGTTCAGTGTCACCGCATCCCTAGAAGGCAACGGTCCTTCGATGAACTCGAATTCGGCGTCCTTCATGGCAAAGAGGCTTGCTATTATCCTCCTTGTCTGAAGCTCGGCTGCCCTTATGATATCCTGCGGCTTGAGATAACCCAAACTAACGAGGATCGCACTGTAGCGGCCGCCGCTTGTTCTCTTGATCTCGGCTGCCTCGTCGTACTGCCTCCTGTCGATCTTCCGGCACTTCAGAAGCACATCGCCGAGCCTGTCCTTATCGTAATTTGATGCAGCGCAGATTACGTTTCCCGCTCTTACATAGACCTTCTTGTTTATGGAGCCGAGGCGGACATCGAGGATGCCCGTCTTCAAAGTCCGCTGCAGACCTATGAGGATGTCGGAAAGAGGATAAAGCCTGAAACTTCCCTTCAGAGGCCTCACTCTGAGTATGCCTATCCGGAGATTGGAGGGAGTTTTCTGAATCCAGGCGACCCTTCCCTGCTCATGCAGGTCAAGTTCGTCTATGTCGAGGGAAACGACGTCGCCCTGGATCAGCGGCACGGAAACATATTCCATGACGGCCCCGACGCCGATAACGGAGTAATCGATGGTTCTTGCCGGGAATTTCCTCCCCAGGATGGTAAGCTCGAAATCGGTTGCTTTCGGATATCTCCGAAAAAACCGTATATCCCAGTCGATAGTGGTTTCTGAGCCTTTTTCCATAAGTCTTACAGCCGCGCCGGACGATGTCCCGGCCTAAAGGCACGCGGCCGGAGACAGATCTCCTACCACAATATAATGAAAAAAATCGTTTTATGCAAGAAGGACAGGAAGGCCGCCATCACGGAGCGCATTCGGTCAAGGGAGACTTCACATCTTCCTGTGGCAGTACGTGCAGTAATCCTTTTCAGGTACGAAGTTTCCGCAGTTGGGGCACTGGATGAGTTCTATCGGCAGGTCGCGGCCGCAATGCCTGCAATGGGTGTCGGACCTGTAAAGCACGCGGGAGCAATAGGGGCATCTCTTCGTCTTGCCGGCGGCTAGTTTGGGGCCAAGCAGAAGGACAACGACAATCAGGGGGGGAAAGACGAAACAGGCGACGCCCCATCCGATCTTTTCCCGCCCCTTGCTGTTTGCGATCGCTCCGCCGGCCAAGGCAGCGATCAGTCTCAGCAAAAAAGGGAAGTATTCGGGCAAATTACCGCCCCGAAAGGAGTGCCGCTGCCCGCCGATGAAGGGGTTCGTTGCCGGCCGCAAGGAGAGGCGAACTCCTCTTAAGGCCCAGGGCCGTGCCTCCTATGTCGCCGCCTTCCGTGTCGGTGACGATGCCGCCGGCCTCCTTTACGAGGAGAAGCCCGCCGGCGAAATCGAAACTCCTCGACGGAGAAGGCGAGACAAAGACGCTCACCGCGCCGGATGCGAGATAGGCCATATCAAGGGCAGTTGCACCAAGGCACCTGGTCTTCCGCGATTTGGCAAGCAGCGGAAGGATCCTTTCGATGTCCCTGCCCGGCGACTGTGCCTCGTAGGCTACAAGATAAAATTCCTCGTCCCTACTTGTGTGGATACGCTCTTCGTTAAGGAAGGCGCCGCCGCCTTTTTCCGCCCAGAACTCGTCGCCGCTTATCAGGTTGATGACGAAGGAAAGCCCTATATCTCCTATCGTATCTCCATCAGCGACCGCTATGGAGGCGCAGTAAAACGGTATTCCGGAGATCGCATTTCTGGAGCCGTCGACGGGATCGATGATCACCCTCTTCCCTCCTCCTCCCAGTTCGATGATGCCTGCCTCTTCCGAGATGATCGTGAGCGGTTCGCGGAGGGATTCAAGCGAGGATATGATGATTTCCTCCGCCTTCCTGTCAATTGCGTACGTCTTGTCCCCGCCGGCTCCGGTGCCGATTGGCGTCTTCAGGTCGCCGGAACTCCTCATCCCCCGCAACTCTGCAAGAAGTCTCCTACCCGTAGCTCTCAGATCGTTGACGTTCATATGAAGGTATTTTACGTCAAGGGGTCAGCCCAGGCAACACACCCTAGGCGGAATGCATGTCCGGCGTTTCATACCAGGGCAGTTCCACGATTTCCAGTCTTTCTATGCCGTTTACCTGGAACTCATCCCAGTATCTGCTTTCGAAGCTCTCCAGCCGCTCCCATCTCTCCGCGCGGTCGAGAGACCCGGCCTCCTCCTTCCCGAGTTCCCGGACAAGATCACGCTCCGCAAGGTACTCCACAAGCCGGGACCAGAACGTATCCTCCTCGAAGGTATTAATGAAATTCATGGCAGGACCTTCTTCGAGCTTCCTCGCGGGATAATAGCGGCTGTCGGATTCCGAGTATTCGACCATATCTCCGCACCCGAAATTCCCTGCCAGGGCGTAAATCTTCTGTTCGAGCTCGGTGTACTGCCTTGTCTCCTCCGTCCGTTCCGCCTTGTGTGAATGAAGCACCCACCCTGCTATCTCAAATATGTCAAGAAGTGCTAGATATTGCTCTTTTGTGAAGTTGATCTTCATGTGCGGCCCTCCTGTGGTAAGAATCCCTCTCCGTGATCCGTTTTCCTGTTATGAACTCGAAATCTGTCGGAGCCGTGAGCATCGGCTCGACTATGCCGGGATGCGGCTACCTCGACCTTCTGCGGTCCATGATGTAGAGGCTCTTGGCGAATGTCTTGGCATATTGTTTCAGCTCCGTCACCTTCGTCGCGACCTCCTTCGGCTCTCTGATGAGGGTCCTGTCGGTATTGACGACTGCTATGGATATGGTCATGATGCCGAAAACGGCCGGGTTGTCGTTTCTGTCGAGTGAGGAGATGAACCCTTTTTTCACGTCTTCGGGATCATAGAAGGAAGTGATGCCTCCGTCAAACTCCTCGATGATCCTGTTGCAGAGCGGATGCACTCTGTCGGGACAACAGATGATCACAAAATCGTCTCCGCCGATGTGGCCCAGAAAATCATCATCTGCGCCCGCCTCCTTGATGATCCGGGAGAGCATCTCGCCCATCCACTTGATGACATCGCTTCCTCTGGCATATCCGTAGCGGTCATTGAATGCCTTGAAGTTATCCAGGTCGGCAAGACAGAATGAGAATTTCTGCGTTTCGTTAAGCCTTGTCAGAAGCTCCTTTTCGATCGCGAGATTTCCCGGAAGTTTTGTGAGGGGGTTGGCATCGAGGTTTATCTCCTCGAGGTCCTTCAGCCGGGCCGACATCTCCTTGAAGGAGATGGCCAGATCGGTAAGTTCGTCCGCCCCCTTTATCTCAGGGATGTTATCGTAGTTGCCGCTCCTGATCGAATTCGTCGCAGCCTTAAGCCTTTCGATCGCAGTCGTCAGATAGTTCGTTATCAGGGAAGCGAAGAGGATGCCAAAGACAAGGGAAAAAGCACTCAGGATGACAGTGACTGTCAGCGCCCTCACGCCGAGGGAGTTCGAATCGCTGATATGGATGTTCTGTCGCGACTTGATCTGCGAATCCAGGTCTTCCAGGCCGGCACTCATCTTGTTGAACGAAGCGGCGAGGGGGCCTGAGGATATCGCGCCTGCGGCCTTCAGGTTACCCTCTCTTAGAAGGGAAGCCTCCTTCAGAAAAAGTGTGCCGTAACTTTCGTGGAAGCCGCGGACCTTTTCGATCACGCCCCCGAGGGAACCCTCTGAGAGGGCGATCTCTTCGAGAAGCGATTTGAATTCCTTGTCCCTTGCCCAGAAGGAATTCTCTGCCTCAGGCTGCCGGAGCGTCAGAAGACGCTTTTCGAAGAGGTCCTGCGCAAGGAGTGCGTCATTGAGCCTCGACAATTTTCCCGCTGCGGCGCCGTCAACATAAATGATTTCCGAGGTGACCCTGTTTATTGCCATGAAGTTCCATATGGCGTAACCCGCAACAATGACGGTGTAGGTTATCATTATGAGATAGCCGAGAAAAATCTTATGTCGCAGTGTCAGATTCACGTGCCGTGCTCTCAGAAAATACGGCGACGCCGAGGGTCGCCTTTTCTTGTTGATTTTATTGTATGAACAGCCGAAATGGCAAGCGAAAGCGTCTCCGGAAGAAAGGGGATAGGCCCCGGCCTTCCGGCAACCTGTCAAGGGGTGCCGTAATGTGTTAAAATATCTGGATTTCAGGAGGGGAGAAAGAGCAGGAAAATGGCAAAGATACCGGTAAACATAGAAGAAGAAATGAAGGTGAGCTACCTCGATTACGCGATGAGCGTGATCATCGGCAGGGCGCTTCCCGAGGTGCGCGACGGCCTCAAGCCCGTCCAGAGAAGGATATTGTATGCCATGTTCCGGGAGGGTCTCCTGCCCGGCAGGAAATATTCCAAGAGCGCCGGTGTCGTCGGCGAAGTCCTCAAGAAATATCATCCCCACGGAGACACAGCGGTCTATGACGCGATGGTGAGACTGGCCCAGGACTTCAATATGCGGTATATGCTTGTGGACGGTCAGGGGAATTTCGGGTCTATCGACGGAGACCCTGCTGCTGCCTACAGGTATACCGAGGCGAGGCTGGCAAAGATAGCCGAGGAACTGCTCGCCGATATCGACAAAGAGACGGTGGACTTCATCCCGAATTTCGACGAGACAACGGAAGAGCCGAAGGTGCTGCCCTCGAAGATCCCCAACCTGATCGTCAACGGTGCGGCAGGCATCGCTGTCGGCATGGCGACGAACATCCCTCCCCATAACCTCGGGGAGGTCATCGAGGGCCTCGTCATGCTCCTGGAAGACCCCGCTGTTACCGTCGAGAGGCTGTTGACAGCGATTAAGGGCCCCGACTTTCCCACGGGCGGCATCATCCACGGCACGGGCGGAATAAAGGACGCCTATGCCACGGGGAGGGGGATCGTCAGGATAAGGGCGCGGGCGCGGATCGAGCGCGAACACAGGGGCGGGGAGAACATCATCATCTCAGAGATGCCCTACCAGGTGAACAAGGCCCGGCTTATCGAAAAAATCGCCGAACTCGTAAGGGAAAAGAAGATCGAGGGCATCTCCGACATCCGCGATGAATCCGACAGGGACGGCATAAGGGTAGTCCTTGAACTGAAACGGGGCGAAATGGCTCAGGTCGTCCTGAACAACCTTTACAAGCACACCCAGATGGAGACGACATTCGGGATCATCATGCTTGCGCTCGTAAACGGCCAGCCCCATGTCCTTGGACTCAAGAGGGTGCTTGACTATTTCCTCCAGCACAGGCGCGAGGTCATCCTGCGAAGGACCCGGTTCGAGCTGAGAAAGGCGGAGGAGCGTGCCCACATCCTCGAAGGACTCAAGATCGCCCTCGACCATCTCGACGAGATAATCGCGCTTATCAGGGCTGCAAAGAGCCCCGATGAGGCCCGGCAGGGCCTGATGCGCGGCTATCCCCTTTCCGAGGTCCAGGCCCAGGCGATCCTCGACATGAAACTGCAGAGGCTGACCGGACTCGAACGCGACAAGATCGTCAGCGAATATAAAGAGACACTGAAGGAGATCGAACGGCTTAAGGCGATCCTTGCGAGTGAGGCTCTCGTCTCCAAGATCATCAAGGACGAACTTCTCGAAATAAAGGCCAAGTACGCCGACGAGCGGAGGACCGAGATCACCGAGGAGACGAAGGAGATCACGATAGAGGACCTCATCACCGAAGAAGAAATGGTGATTACCCTATCCCACACAGGATATATAAAGCGCAACCCCCTCAGCGCCTATCGCAGCCAGAGACGTGGCGGCAAGGGGCTTATCGGGATGGAGACAAAGGAAGAGGATTTCGTGGAGCAGCTTTTCATAGGCTCCACCCACGATTACATGCTCTTCTTTTCGAACCTCGGGAGACTCTACCGGCTCAAGACCTATGAGATACCCGAGGCCGGCCGCGCGGCAAAGGGCAAGGCGCTTGTAAATCTGCTGCAGCTCGGCGAGGGAGAGCGCATTTCTACCGCCCTTCCGGTGAGGGATTTCAAGGAAGGATATCTCATCATGATCACCAAAAACGGCACGGTGAAGAAGACCGCCCTGTCTGACTATAGCAACGTCAGGGCGAAGGGCATCATCGCAGTGACGCTCGATGAAGGCGACGAACTCATCGCAGTGAGAAAGACAAACGGGGAAAACGACATCATCATCGGTACGCGCAACGGCCTTGCGATCAAATTCAACGAGCAGGACGTCAGGGACATGGGGCGCTCTGCAAGGGGGGTGCGAGGGATGCGTCTCGTCGAAGGAGACGAAGTCGTGGCTGCGGAGGTCGCCGAAGAAAAGACCTGTATCCTCACCGTTGCCGAAAACGGCTTCGGCAAGAGGACGCGCATCGAGGATTATCCTCTTCAGGGTAGGGGTGGAAAAGGCGTGATTTCCATCAAGCTCACCGAAAAAGGCGGACAGGTAGTAGGGCTTTTGCAGGTGAGGGACGAAGACGAAGTCGTGATGATCACCAGTGCGGGCAAGCTCATCAGGACCACGGCTGAGAATATCTCGATCCACGGCAGGAACACACAGGGCGTAAAGCTGATGGATACCGCCGAAGAAGACAAGATCGTGAGTATAGCGAAAGTCGTGGAAAAGGATTAGATGCGAAGAAGCGCCTCGGAGAAGAGTCGAATCGCCTGTTTTTGCTGACTCAAAGGACTGATGTCGATGCATGATTCGAAAGAGACGGCGGAACTTCTCCGAAAGGGCATGTCTGCACTGGGGATACGCCACACCGAAAAAGAGATAGCAACTTTCCTTGTCTATCTTGAAGAACTGAAGAAGTGGAACCGGGCCTATAACCTCACGGGGCTTAAAAAGGACGAGGAGATCATTGTCAAACATTTTCTCGATTCCCTCCTCTTCTTCAAGGTCTTTCCCGAGGGGATCAAAAAGGCGGCAGATATAGGAAGCGGCGCCGGATTTCCGGGAATTCCGATCAAGATCGTCAATCCCGGCCTGAAACTGTTTCTGGTGGAGCCTGCAAAGAAAAAGACGATCTTCCTCAGGCATATCTGCGGCAGACTCGGCCTCACCGATACCGAGGTGATCGATGCCAGGATAGAAGACATCGAGGGGCTGAAGGTGGATGCCGCGATGACTCGGGCGCTCTTCAGTATCGAAGCGTTTCTGCAGAAGGCGCGGGGGATTGTCAGGGACAGGGGAGTGCTCATTCTGAACAAGGGGCCGAAGGTGAAGGAGGAGCTGAAGGGCCTTGACCTGAAGAATATCACGGTGACCGACCTGTCTCTTCCTTTTCAGAAGATTACCAGACATCTGGTCGTTGTAAGGGTCTGAGATAAGATCTGCTTCACGCCGTCTTCCCCCGGAGAAGGGTAAGATCTAATATCCTGCTTCCCTTGCGGGCGGCTGTTGACGGGGTATGGTAAAATAAGCCCCGTGGACATACACCATCTAAGAGTATTCGCATCAGTTTTCAAACACAGAAGCTTTTCAAAGGCCTCGGAGGAGTTGCATCTTACTCAACCGACGGTGAGCGACCATATAAAGGCGCTTGAGGAGGAGCTGAACTGCAGGCTCTTCGACAGGCTAAGCAGAAAGATTATCCCCACGAAGGAGGCCGGTATTCTCATCGGACGCGCCGGCGAGATCATCGAGAAGGTCGATGGTATCCGGGGGCTTCTGGGCGAATTCAAAAAAGAGCTTTCCGGCCATCTTATCATTGGTGCCAGCACAATCCCCGCAACGTATATCCTTCCTGGCCTTACCGCGGCCTACCGGAAGAAACATCCGGGCGTTTTTTTCGAGATAGTCGTTTCAGACTCGCGCGGGATAATAGAGAAAATTGCCGGGCACGATCTTCTTTTTGGCGTGGTGGGGTCAAGGCCTGAAAACGGCCAGGTGCATTGCACCCCCTTCCTTGACGATGAGCTGATAGCGATAGCAGCGCCTTCCTTTATCAGGAGCAGGAGCCTCGGCATTAGGGAAATCGCGGGACTCCCGATGGTCATGCGCGAGCAGGGATCAGGTACAAGGAGGGAGTTTGAAGAGATACTCCTGAAGGAGGGCATCGATCCCGGGCAGCTTGGCATTGTCGGACTCTTCGGATCTACCGATGCCATCAAGCAGGCGGTGAGGGAGGGGATGGGCATATCGATAATTTCACGCCGCGCGGTGCGAAATGAGCTCACGTGCAACATGCTCACGGAGATCAGGATAAAGGATGCCGACATGAAACGACACTTCTATCTCGCAACCCACGGAAAGAGGACACTCCCTCACATCTATAAAGGATTCATTGATTACCTCCTCCGCGACGCGCGATAGCTTCGGATCGAAATAGCACCAACCCTGACAACCACATGAGAGCCCTATACATATGACCAGGGGCATAGCTTTTATCTATTTGATCTATAGACTCACTGTATTTATACTTCTATGGATGAGTAGAACCTATCTCAAAATTATAGTTTGCGATAATACTGCCAGTTCGTCATTCCGGCTTGTCCGGAATCTTTCTTTGTTTTCAGAAGGATTCCCGACGCGCTTTGCTTGCGGGAATGACAGCCTTCAAACAAAAACCGATTTTGAGATAGGTTCTACTCCGTCCAAAGGGGAATTGATAAATGAAATTTAAGGGCTATACCTGAATGGGGGGCAAGGGGCTGGCGCCCCTCCTGGTCTGCAAAACCAGAGGTATGGCCGGTAAAGGGCCATAGTGGGTTCGATTCCCACTGTCCCTCTCCATTTGAAATATCAAGGGCTCACACAATCAAATCTTAAAGGAGGACTGGAAGATGGCAGAAGAAAAGAAGATGACAACTGAAGAAGTGAATGAGTACATGAAGCAGAAGTGCGGCTTCGTACCGAGGATGTTTCAGATAATTAACACTGTAACGCCCGACCCTGGAAGGACCTTTGC
>JAWOKY010000057.1:0-7408 GCA_033853975.1 Thermodesulfovibrionales bacterium | reverse complement strand
CAATGACCTCCATTCAATCACTGTTCGAATCGCTGGGACGTGACGGATTTCGCGTGCTGGGGGTGGCATGGCGTAAGGTGGAGCCGGAGCATCCTCATGCGGCCGTATGCGATGAAACCCGGCTCGTCTTCGCCGGCTTTGCCGCCTTTCTTGACCCTCCGAAGGAGAGCGCCAGACAGGCCCTGTCAAGGCTTGCGGCCAGCTGTGTTTCGGTGAAGATCGTATCAGGAGACAACGAACTCGTTACGGAACATGTCTGCAGGCAGCTCGAACTGCCTGTTACCGGGATCCTCACAGGGAACGAGATACAGCAGATGGACGATCAGGCCCTTGAGGCCCGGGTCGAGAGGGCGAATCTCTTCTGCCGTGTAAACCCGGCACAGAAGAACCGCGTCATCCTCGCATTAAAAAGGCGCGGGCATGCTGTGGGTTATCTCGGAGACGGCATCAATGACGCCCCGTCCCTCCATTCGGCCGATATAGGAATTTCCGTGGACGGCGCGGTCGATGTCGCAAAGGACGCCGCCGAGATGATCCTGCTGGAACAGGACCTCGGCGTTCTCCATGAAGGCGTCGCCGAAGGAAGGCGCACCTTCGGCAATGTCATGAAATACATCATGATGGGAACCAGCTCGAACTTCGGAAACATGTTCAGCATGGCCGGCGGCTCTCTCTTCCTTCCATTTATTCCGATGCTGCCGACCCAGATACTGCTTAACAACATGCTCTATGATTTTTCTGAAGTTCCCATCCCTCTGGACAACGTGGACGAGGAATACCTGACACACCCGAGGCAGTGGGATATCACTTTCGTTCGCAAGTTCATGCTGGCAGTCGGCCCTGTCAGTTCCCTGTTCGATTTTCTGACGTTTTTTGTGATGTTGGGGATCTTCCATGCAGGTGAGGCGCTCTTTCACACCGGTTGGTTCGTAGAGTCTCTGGCCACCCAGGTGCTGGTCATCTTTATTATTCGCACCCACAAAAATCCTCTGAGAAGTCGCCCCAATCCGTGGCTGACCGGCTGCTCCCTCACGGTGGTAGCACTTGCCATTGTCCTTCCCTTCACGTCATTGGCTGCCTATCTCGGCTTTGAACCTCTGCCGCCAATGTTCTTTCTGGTCCTGACAGGTATGGTAATTCTCTACCTGCTGATTGTTGAACAGGTAAAACAGTGGTTTTTCCGTCATTATGCCCTGAAGTGAGCACCCTCCAAATTTCGAGATTAATACGCCCTCCATGAGGCGATGCGATTTCCCGGACGTGAACTGGAAACGGAAATCCTGCGTGATTTCGATGCAGTGAACCTGCCGACTTTCAGGCTGAAGCCACATTAATCCAAAGGCGTTCGGCATGCGGTGTTGCGTTGCGAGGGTTGGCGAAGAAACCCATGCGCAATGAACGTCAGCCTCCGAGGCCGAGGATAAATTTCTCCAGAGAACTTTTCAACCCCTCGTTCAATTCGACAAAACTCAGTCCGGTCTCGTAATACGATCCCTCACCCTTTTCAGGTGCAGCCCCGACCAACGAAGACCATACGACGACGCCTTTTAGAGATAACTCTTCATTTCGGTCGTTGCGTATCCTTATCCTGTATACCGTATCCTTCGCCACCCTCTGCGAGGTCTTCACGGAGATCCCGCCCAGACTGATATTTTTTATCATGCTGACGCCCGATACGGAGAGATCCGCCGCGAAGTGGTTGAGTAGTTCACGGCGGTCGTGAGTTCTTTTCTGGGCAATCCCTTTCCGCACGACCGGCATCTCTTCTTTATGCTGACGCTTCTGCTTATGCTCATACATCAACTCATCAGCCCTGTGGAGAAGCTCCTCAAGGGAGCGCGGGTGCTCCGGATCGTAATGGACCATTCCCATGCTGACCGACAGCCTGTATCCACGATCCGGCCGCTCATTGTAAATCTTGAGATTCTCCCCGATATGCTGTTCAACGGTTTTTTCAATATCAGGGCCCGAGGGCTCCGTGATGAGGACGGTAAACTCATCCCCCCCGATCCGTGCGATGATATCCGACTCGCGAAAGGTCCTCCTGAGGACGGCGGAGATATCGGTCAGGGCCCGGTCGCCCTCCTTATGCCCGAAATTATCGTTGATCTTTTTCATCCCGTCGAGGTCAAGGAAAAGGATCGAGAAATGCCTCCCGTACCGTTTTGCGACCTCGCACTGCCGCTGTGCAAAGATCAGGAAGCCGCGACGGTTGAAGAGTTCGGTGAGCTCATCCGTTATGGCTGCAGTGTTCAGTTTTTCTTCGAGATCCTTGCGGTCCGTGATGTCCCTCGACACGGCCAAAACGGACTCTATCGAGCCGTCTTTCGAGAATTCCGGCACCAGGCGGGCCTCCATGCACCGGCTGCCGCTTCGCGTCGGCATTTCGAATTCGATCACGCTCTCCACCCCCGTTTCGAAGATGCCCCTCAATGCCTTGTCCCATGCCGTCACAAGCTCCTCCGGAAAACCGAGTTCTCCGTAAGTCCTTCCGACAAACGACTGGGGCGGCATGCCCGTGAGGCGTCTCACCGCCGGATTGATATAGAGGTGACGCAGTTCCCTGTCAAACCTCTGGACCATGTCGGGGGCATTTTCGACCAACGCCTTGACTTCCCTTTCACGCCGGTACAGTTCCTCTTGGGCTCTCCTGCGCTCTGCCAGCTCCCTCTGAAGCATTTCGTTTGTCCTGTTCAGCTCGGTCGTGCGGTCCCTTACCAGTTCTTCCAGCTGCTTCCGGTATTTCTCCAGCTCTCTCTCAGCCCATATGCGCCCGGCCTGCTCATCGCGTTCGATCAGTGCCCTCTTTATCGCGGATGCAAGCCTTGACAGATTGTCTTTGATGAGATAGTCTGTTGCTCCCCGTTTCAGTGTTTCGACGGCGAATTCTTCACCTATGACGCCCGATACAAAAATGAAGGGCAGACCGGAAAACTTATCCTTCACTATCTGGAGTGCGGAAAATCCATCGAAAGTGGGAAGTGAGTAGTCTGCAAGAACCAGATCGAATCCCCCCGTCTCAAGTGCCCCGACAAAGGCCTCCCTGGTGTCTACGCGCACCAGATCACAAGGAACGCCCTGTCTTCTGAGGGTCGCCCTTATGACTTCGAAATCATCCTCATTATCCTCAAGATTGAGGATGCGCAGTTTCTGTTTCATATCAGTTTTATAAGGCTTGTCCCCCTTACCGGCATCTCTGAATGCCGAGACCTGTTCATAATTCATTATCCCACTAAATCCATGACAAGAAAACGGAGCAAATAAACGAAAAATGATGTTTTTCAAAGTTCCCCCCCTTCTCTTGAGTCGTAAAATGTGTTACGATTGCCCCATGGGAAAAGACAAGGCTGCCGTCTCGTTCCGCCCCAGGGCCTTCGGCCTGTTATTTTTAATCCTGCTACTGCAAGCCGCAACAGACGAGTGACATCCATGCACCGTGAGAGACGAACATGATAGAGATCCTCATTACAGTACTGATATTTCTCGGCGGTTATTATGCAAGACAGCTTTTCGACAATCGTGATTTAAGGAGAAAGATATTGGAGCCTGCTTTCGACCGCTTCGAAAAGCATGTTGCCTATATCCAGACGGAGTGGAGAGACATACTGAACAAACACGTTAATGAGGGCAACACGCGAGAATACGTCGACAGCCTCAATCACGGCAGAGATATCCTGATCGAATCGAAAACACATATTGTCTTTGCATGCAGGAAGATCAGTGAAAGGAAATTGATGCAGCTTATCGAAGAGGCCTTTGGTACCCTGATGGAGGCCATGGCCGGTTACAGGCAATTTCTCGATCTCAGGAACCGCTCTTCCCTTGAGCAGCAGGCGGGCCTGATCAAGACCTTAAATGAGGTTAATGAAAAATTCGACAGGGTGCTGCCCGCATCGATGGAAAAGGTCTACCAAAGATACTGGGAGCTGATTTCGAGCACCCTGATCTGGGAAACTCTCAAAGCACATTACCAAAGAATCGCTGAAAGATAGCCATAGTCGCACTCATTCAGAGAGCCTCCCTGAAGTCATCGGGAGCTCGGGGGGAGCCACCACCTGGAAATCCTGTCCCTTTTCAGCATACGGGATACCTCCCTCCCACAAGTTTATTGCAGAACTCGCAGATATTCGAAAGCTCCTCTTCAAGGAGCATCTCGACCCTCCCCGAGACATCCGAAAGGCTGAAGCCCTTCTCCAAAAGCACCTGCGCCGATGCCATCGGGGGACTGTCGATCGGGGTGCCTATCCTGCTGAGAAGAAGCACATAGACCTCCCTTATACCCTCGACGTTCTTGTAGATCTTCTCTGCCGTCTTATGGGCAAGGAAGTTATAGATCTTTCCGACATGGCTTACCGGGTTTTTGCCAGCAGCAGCCTCGGTCCCCATCGGCCTGTTCACAGAGATAAGCCCGTTTACGCGGTTTCCCCTTCCCACCTGGCCCGAATCTGCGCCCTCGGCGGAGGTGCCAAGAAGGGACAGATAGATGCCTCCCAGGCCCCTCCCCTTTTTATCGAGGGTGTTCATGCTCACCGTGATCTCATCGAAGTAATCCCTTTCTCCGAGGTATTTCTCCATCGCCCCAAGCACAGCCTCCTTCTTTTCGAAGTATTCGGCCTCGCTCTTTATGAAAGGCGAAAGAAGCGGCATCGCAACAGTCAGGTCGAGCCTCCTTCCGGTCCTGAGCCCCATCACCTTGATATCCTCGCCTGTCCAGGCATGTCTTTTCTTGAACTCCCTTGAGTTCAGAAACCTCTCGATCCCAAGGACTGTCTCCTCCGTGGGAGACATCGGATAATACCCGATCAGGGCCGATGTGTCGTTTGCCCCCTTCACCTGTCCCGGCCTTGTGAAGATGTCTGTCAGCTCCTCGGAGCCCGGTGCAAGCACTACACGATACCTGACATGTTTTTCAGGATCAACGAACCTGAGGTTCCTTCTGATCCAGTCCTTTGCCGCATTTACAGCGATCTCAGCGACGGGGAGCCTCCTTCTGCCGATCCCGGGTGTCGCCCTGTCTCCGATGACGAACTCCATCGGCCGAAGCACCCTTCCGCCTCCAAAATCGATCTCTGTCTTTCCTGCCGCAAGGAGACCCTTGTCTATGTTGTGGTGGAGGGTCGCGCCAAATTCCTTCACGTATTCCCTGCAAAGGGCAACCGATATCGCCTCCATCACCGAATCGCAGATGAAATCGGGATGGCCTGTGCCCTTTCGCTCGACGATCTCAACCCTCTGGTCGGTGACGGACCCGCCCTTGAACTTTTCTACGATTATCATCGATAAAATAGTATCAGGAAAGAAGACCAAGGGCAACAGAGTGTTCATTGACTTTTTCGATGAAACCGATATGCTTTAGCTAAAAGGAGGCAGATATGAAAAGGCTTCTTTGCGCGGTGATACTCTTTGGTCTGTCGGTCGTCATCCCTCTTCCGGCAACGGCAGAGGTGAGTGTAGGCATAGGAATCGCCCTTCCGCCGCCGATCGTATTTCCGGCGCCCCCCGAGGTGGTGGTGCTGCCTGATACGAACGCGGTGTATGTCGTTCCCGGCATAGACATAGACCTCTTTTTCTGGAACGGCTGGTGGTGGCGCTTCTGGGAGGGCCGATGGTACCGCTCCCATTACTATAACCGCGGCTGGGGCTATTACAACTACGTTCCCCGTTTCTATTATGATGTCGATCCGGGCTGGAGGGGATATTACAGGGACCATGACTGGCACGGACACCGCTGGAACTATCAGCCGATCCCCGAAGGCCGGCTTGAGCATAACTGGAGGACCTGGCAGAATACCCGCCACTGGGAAAGACAGGGAACCTGGGGCGTCGAGGGCTACCATTCCAGCCCGCCCAAGCAGAGACAGCAACTCAGACATGAAAGGCAGCATCAGTATCAGCAGAGGCCGGACGTTCAGCGGCATCAGCAGCAGATGAGGCAGCAGCAAAGACAACAGCAACAACCCCGGCAGCATTCTCAGCCGAGGGGCCAGGAACGCGGAAAGTCCCATGGGAAACCCGACGGGGGAGATAAAGGTCACGGAAGGTAAGCCGGCGGGACAAACATAATCCTCAGCATCCGCAGGAGGATCTTTAAAAAGAGCCTTCTTTCGGCCTAGAGCTGGGTTCTTGGAAGGACAACGGTGAACTCAGATCCCTGTCCGACGTTGCTCCTGACGGTTATCCTACCGCCATGGGAGGTGACGATCCATTTTGTGATCGCAAGGCCAAGGCCGGTTCCGCCGAGCTTCCTCGAACGCTCCTTGTTGACGCGGTAAAACCTCTCGAATATGTGTTCCACGTCCTGCTCCGGTATCCCGATTCCGGTGTCGCCGACTGCGACCGTGACCGCCCCGTCCGCTTCCCTCGCCCTCACAGACACAGAGCCGCCCTGCTGCGTATACTTTATTGCGTTGTCTATCAGGTTTGCAAATGCCTGCTCAACGAGATCGATATCGCCGCGCATCTCGATATTTTCCTGGTAGTCCTGGGCGATCGAGACCCCTGCGTCCTGGGCATTCGGCTCGAGGCGTTCAACGATACTCCCAAGGAGCTGACCGAGGTCGAACCACAGCATCCTCAGCTCGTGGATATTGTTGTCAGCCCGTGCAAGGAAAAGGAGGTTTTCGGTGATCCTCGAAAGCCTCATGATATCGGAGAGGTTGCTCCTGAGGACATCCTCGTATTCCTCGGGCTGCCTCCTCTTTCTGAGGGCCACCTCTATGCTCCCCCTCAAAGAGGTAAGGGGAGACCGTATCTCGTGGGAGACATCAGAGGTGAAGCGCTTCTGGGCCTCGATCGAACGCTGGATGCTGTCGAGCATCTCATTGAACATCATAACGAGATCGTCGATCTCCTTTCCCTTCACCCCGATGTCGATCCTCTCGCCGAGCTTTCCGCGTCTTATCTCTTCCGCAAGCCTCCTTATCTTTATGACAGGATCAAGGGATTTTCCGGCCAGAAACCAGCTCATGACTGAAGATGCGCCGAGGATGAAAGGAAAGACGAAGACGAAGAGCCTCACGAGCCCCTCGATCGCCCTGTCTATGTCGCCAAGCGGCTCGGCAACGCGCAGGATGTCCATGTCGCTTATCGGATAATAGAGTATCCTGAAGCGTGTGCCGACGTATTCCGCGGACACATACCGTACCGAGCCCCCGAAGGCGGCGTCCATCGAGGAGCGGTCCTTCTCCCCCATCCGGTCTCTCTTGAAGGCGCTTATGATCACCTGACCGTTTTGGTTTACGACGAGGTAATATTCCCTGTCGTATTTCTTTATGATCGCCTCGTTGTCCGTCAGCTCCTTTGGTTCGAGCCCTTTCTTGATCTCAGCACCGGCAGCCCTGAGGAGGCCGCCGTCGACCGCCTCGATAAGACCTTTTCTGTATTCGAGATAGATGACGAAGGCGAAGAT
>JAWOKY010000056.1:0-4559 GCA_033853975.1 Thermodesulfovibrionales bacterium | reverse complement strand
GATCATGACCTGGCCCGAATCCGGCTTTGTGAGCCCTCCGATCAGACTCAGCAGGGTTGTCTTGCCGCTCCCCGAATGGCCGATGATGGAGACCATTTCCCCTTTACTCACCGCAAAAGAAACTTTGTCCACCGCCCTGAGGGACTGTCCGTCAATGGTGTACGTCTTTGTGAGGTCCTTTATCTCGATCACCTTTCCTCCTAAGCCCCTTTCTTTATCTCTTTCATCAGGGCCTCCGCAGTGCCCTCATCGAATTTCTTCAGGGATTCATATTCCTGTGTGGCTGCCTTTTTGTTCCCGGTCCTGAGATACGTAACCCCCAGATTAAATCTGGCCGACGCATAGTTTGGTCTCAACTTTATCGCCTTTCGCAGGGCCGCAATTTCGTCGTTATACTTTTCGAGCTTTCCGTATGCTACCCCCATATTATTGTAGGCTGCTGCATAGTTCGGCATATATTTTGTGGTCTTCTTGAAGGCGTTTACCGCCTCGGCGGGCTGATTCAGGCGGTCATAGGCTGTCCCCATCTTGAAATACGCGTACCCCATGTCGGGTTTCAGTTTGACCACCTTCTTATAGGCATCGATGGCCTCCTGATACTGCGCGTTGCGGTCATACAAATCGGCAAGGTGATAGAGCGCATCCACATCATTGGGGTTTTCCTGAAGTTTCCTTTTTACTTCATCGACAACAGATTCGCTGGAATAGGGGTGAAGGGCCTGCTGCGGAACCGTCCTCCCGGGAGCAGGTTCTTCCTTCTTGCATGAAACCGCCGAAACAAGCATCACCGCAAGCAGTATCAGCAGGTGCCGCTTTAAGATGAGTCTTACTTTTCTCTTCATATCCAACTCTCCTGTGTAATCTCCCTTTGTCTTTGAGTGCTTAGCGGATCTCTCTTTTCTCCCTTCTGAACGAGAGAAGAAAACCGGTAAGCGAAAGCAGGACGATCAATGCGCCCAGCAACCGCAATACCGGGATGGTGCCATAGTTGCACGGCATACGGCCGCTGTGGCAGTACCCTATGGCTTCGGGTATCCAGAGGACGGATATACCGGCCGCCAGCGCCGTAAAAGAAAGCCACCGCAGACCTTCACCGCTTCTTGAAAAGAACAGCCCTGTTGCCGCTGCCATCACCAAGGACCCCACGAACATTTCCGCGAGAGCGGTGTGGCTGCATGCCATGGGATTATAGCCCTGATACTCGCATACCGGCAGAATGAACCTCGGTACCAGAAGTACCATGAGGCCCCCGAGAAAAAGAATCGCGCCGAATATCCGGTTCATCATCGCAAAAGCTTGAAGGCCCCGTTGAAGTCTGCCGGGTCTCCCCGCTTCTTTGCCGAGGATTCCATTGCAAAGGCGGCGATGCTCCACGACATGGGTGTGGGGATCTTCCTGTTGAGGACGTACCACGCTTTTTTCCCATCGATCCATTCACCCGTGGCATAATCCCTCACACGCACATTGTTCATCTTTTCCCGGTCAGACCGGAAATGAAAAAGCATATCGCCGATATCACAGAAGAAAAGATCCTTGCCGTCTTTCGTGGTGACTTCGCTCGCGAATTTTGAGTTCTCATCCACGACCATCCCGCATTCACCACATTTCGTACCCTGGGGCACTGCGACAGATTGCCCGTGAAGGAGCGAGGGAAATGAAACGATGGCTGCCAGCAAAAGCGCGGCAGCCATCCCGGGCACCCGCAGTGCAAGGCCGTTGATGTCACGCGGGGTCATCTCTCTCATTCTCCTTTCCGTATGGCCTCGTAAGGTTCCATCTTGCTCGCTGAAATCGCAGGCATGAGGGACGACAGAAGCCCCGTAAGCAGCGAAAAAATGACGGCGCCCGCCACCAACTCTGCAAGCACCGCCACCGGCGGCATGAGGTAGGGGAGTTTCAGGCTGTGGAGGATGAGTCCCTTGAAAGTGAAGAGGAGGGCAGCCCCCGCTCCCAGCCCCACCAGGCCGCCGCTTGCCGAAATGAGTACCGCTTCGGCGATGATGAGCCTGAAAATGTGTGCCCTTTTCGCTCCCATGGAACGCAACAGGCCCAGTTCCCTCTGCCGCTCGTTCACGATCATGGAGAAGGCAAACCCCATCATCAGGAGGGCCAGTATCCACACTACGGCGCTGATGGCGAGTATCCCCTTGAGAAGACCTCCCAGTTGTTTTCTCACCGTGCTGATGACCTCGTCCGACGCAATGGCCTTGACGCCGTCGATATCATGTTCGATCCTTATGGCGACCCTGTCCGGCGTCAACCCTTCCTGGACCTGCACGAGCACTGCGGAGATCTTGTCGTTTTCTATGGAGATAGGCTGCATGGATTTGGTCTTGGAGTCTTCCGCCATTTTGTATGCCGCAGTCATGGTCATGAAGACGGAATGGTCAAAGAATTTCATCCCCGTGGGCTCCATGGTGCCTGCCACCGTGAAGACCGTACCGAAAAAGGGGATCGTATCTCCCGGCATGACAGGCACTTCCCTTCCGGTGATGATCTCATTGCCCACCAGTGTCTTCCTGAGGTTCTTGGTGAGCCAGGGAGATATAGTAAAATCCGTTTCGGGTTCGAAGGCCACAAGAAAAACGTCTACGTTGTAGCAACAGGTGAAGGACGACGGCTTTACAAAGAGCTGGGGCGACGCCCTCTTCACCCCTTCGACTTTCTTCACCCGTTCGAGGACGAACCGGTCCATCAGAAAGCTTGTAGGCTCCCCGGCGAGGAGCGCGGAGCGGGCCTCCGCAGCATACTTTTCCGGAACGACGAGCACATCGGCGCCCAGTCTGTAAGTGCCTATCTTGAGCGCATTTTGCATGCTGGATATAAAGAGGGTGGCAGAAAATAAGGTGCCCGTGACGACCGTAACGGCCAGAAGGAGCAAAAGAGTCCTTACTACTTTCCGCTTCAGGTTCTTCAGTGCAAAGGATACGATATTCAATTTTGCCGACATTCCGAGACTCCTCAGTCTAAGAGCACTGTTTTTATTCTACCATTAATAGGGAACTGATGCACCCGGTGCGGGCAGTTTCTTTTGAGGTCCCCTTGCCCGCAAAAAGGGACACCAACATTTCCACGCAGGGCAAAGACCGCGAAGACCCAAAAAAGGGGGGCAAATTTTGCCCCCCTTCGAGGTCCGGAACGAAAAAAGACCGTTCAGAACCGGTAGCCTATTTCTTGGCCTGCATCCAGTCGATCTCTATACCGCAAAGAAGTGGTGAACCTTTGTCTATCTTCACCTGGATGCCGTTCGGCTGATGGCATGATTTACAGGCGGATACGCTTTCGACGATATTGTAATTCTTCATGTCCATCACGTTAAGGGTACTGTCATCCCCGTAAGTCCTGGATGAAAGGAACGCATACTTGCCATCTTTAGTGAACGCAAAGTCATGCGGTCTCACATTGTCGGGCAGGACTATGCGCTTTACGATCTGATCCTTGGCCGTATCGATGATAATGACCTGGCTCTTGTGTGTGCCGGGCTTCAGTCCGGGGTCAAACTCATTGGGAGCGCTCACCCACAACTGCTTTCCATCAGGCGTCATTCTCGCCTGGTGAATGAAGGTCATCTCAGGGCTGGAGATCTCTTTTATCTTCTTCTTGGTGGTCCAGTCATAGACATACACAACGCCCGTCGGCATGTCGGTGATGTATGCCTTCTTCTTGTTCCTTGTCCACTGGATACCGCATACGGCTTTGCCCACAGGCATCTTGTCAACGGTCTTCAGCTTGTCCGCATCCCATATGTACACGTTCCCATTGGCCATGTCCTCGAAATAGACGTTGCCGTCGGGACCGACAATGGCGCCGCAGAACTTCTCGCCGACCTTGAAGGGTCCTTCCTTCTTGCCCGTGGCGAGATCGACTTTGAACACGTTGCCGTTAAGCGTGCCTACCACAAGGACTTTCTTGCCTTTTCCCCCGACAAGGGCCTGTCCGTGTGTGCCGCCGCCCTCACCTTCCAGTTTCTCGAATTTCATACCGGCTACCGTGCCCTGCATCTCGGATTCGGCCTCGGCGATTACGATCCTTCCTTTTTCCATGTCAGTGGGGGATTTCATCGTCCGCATATCGATGACCGCCAGGTGGCCGCCGTGCCCGGCGATATAGGCGGTGGCGTTAAAGGTGATCGGTTTCGTGGATGGAACGACTTTCGCCTCAACAGCCGGAGATTTCTCCGCGGCCATCGGGGCAGCCTTGGCACCTTCGTAGCCAGGTGCCGCTTTCTCGGCGGCCTTAACGGGACCGAAGCTCCCCATAAATACCGCGTAAGACAGCGCCGCGAATACCAAAACTAATGCTATTACAAACTTCCTTTTCATTTTTCCTCCGTGTTTGCTCTTTTTTTTCCAACCCAGAAAAACACAACACCAGGACAATTTTTCCGCTGTCACCTCCCCTTTGTTTTTCGTCTGTCACAGTGTTGCTTTCTGTAACCTGCCGTAAATAGAAACTTATTCTCTAACATAATTAGTTAAAGGGCTTTTGTCAACTTAAAATTCTAAATTTAGAATCTGTATGGTCGGATTAAGGTAAGACAACGCCGGGGGAAGGACAAG
>JAWOKY010000055.1:0-3961 GCA_033853975.1 Thermodesulfovibrionales bacterium | reverse complement strand
TGCCGCGGTCGCTGAAGGGGTCATCCGGCAGGTCGAATCAGTTCGGGATAATCAAAAAACATGTCTTGACAAATATTTTCGTTTATGTTACAGATATCAATATATCGACTAGCTACATATAGGGGCGCTTCACAAGTGAGAAGATGAGGGGAGGGAGAGGTGTCATTCGGAGGGCATTCGAAGTATGAGATGCGGTGTTCGACCGCACTTCCGAATTCGTAAAACGGAATCCATTGCAGTGAGAGAAAACGTTCGCTGCCGTCCTCCAAAGAAAATGTACACGAGAAATATCATACAAGGAACGCAGACTTCAGTGATCACGGGAAAGATCGGAAGCTGCGTTTATCAATTCCATACCGTGAGAGGCCTCGTGCGTGAGAGAATGCAAAATGAATAACTTGAGCCGGGCAGCTTCTGTCCGGGAGCTGCGAAGAGGAGGAATATATGGCAAACGTTGAACTGGCTGCCACCCTTTCTGAAATAAAGGGGGCCAAGATGGTTCCCAGCTTCTGCTACATGTGTCCCTGGAATTGTCCGTCGGAGGTATATGTGAAGGACGGCAAGATTGTCTATATTAGGGGCCTTGAAGGAGCGCCGAATTCGGGACGGCGGTGCGCGAAGGGCGAGGCCAGTTTCCAGGTAGTCGATGACCCTGACCGTCTGAAATATCCGATGAAACGGGTGAGCCCCAAGGGTAAAGAACCGAAGTTCGAGCGGATATCCTGGGACGAGGCCTATACCATCATCGCAAAGAAACTCGCCGACGTCAAGGAGAAATACGGACCCGAGGCGGTAGTTTCCCTCTATCACCACGACCCCAACAGTGTATTCACTCAGATCCTTCTCACGCAGCTCTATGGCAGCCCGAACTTTTATGGTCATACCGCCGGCTGCGAGCAGAGCCGCAGGCAGGCGTGCCTTACCGTGTTCGGTCATGTATTCCCCATGCTCGATTTCGAAGACAGCCGCTATATCATGCTCTGGGGGATCAACCTTCTCGAGGCGATCGAGGCCATATGGGAGAACCTTGCCCTCTTCGAAGCCCTTGATAAAGGCGCCAAGCTTGTGGTGGTGGATCCGAAGTTCACCCATACTGCCGAGAAGGCCGACGAATGGATTGCGATAAAGCCCGGCACAGACGGCGCAATGGCGTTAGCCATGTGCTCCGTGATGATCGAAGAGAATCTTTACGACAAGGCGTTCGTGAGGGAGTGGACGAGCGGCTTCGACGAGTTCGCAAAACATCTGCGGGACAAGGGCTACACTCCCGAGTGGGCCTCGAAAGTTACCGATGTGCCGGCCGAGACCATCCGGCGTCTTGCACGGGAATTCGCGACGACGAAGCCCGCGATCGCCGAGGTATTCAAGGGTCCCGGCAACTACACCAACGGCGCCGACGCCTCGCGTGCAATCTATATGCTCAATGTCCTCACCGGTAACGTCGACGGCCCCGGCAACCTCTGTCTCAAAGACTGGGCCCCTGTAGGTCCTCCGGTCGTCATCCCGGAAGAAGCGATGACCAAACCAACGAAGCCGCCCCTCCATGTTGCCATGGGCTATCCGCTCGCTCCGGACCTCCCTACCGGCCTCCTGCCGAAGGCGGTCATTAAAGGAGACCCTTACCCTGTCAAGGTTCTTTTTCTTCACTCGATCAACCTTGTGATGAGCGATCCGAACACCGAACTGATCAAGGAGATGTTCAGAGAGCTGGAGCTGGCCGTCACCATAGACCTGTATATGAGTGAGACAGCCCTGGAGTCTGATCTTGTGCTTCCGGATGCATCCTTTTATGAGCGGGCTGAGGTGCGCCAGGGTCTCTATAAAGACCCGCAGGCCATTATCTGCCAGCCGGTAATACCTCCGGTCGGCGAGAGTCAGCCCATGTATGAGATCGTGAAAGGCATCGCCGGGAAAATGGGATACGGGAAGTATTTTACCTATCAGACCTGGGAGGATTGGGCAAGAGTCGCCATCCAGGGACTTCCCATATCCCTCGACGAATTGAAAGAACAGGGTATCTGGACGGGCGAGAACCGGTACCACAAATATAGGCAATCCGGCTTTCCGACACCTTCCGGCAAACTGGAGATATGGTCAAAGAACTTTGAGAACAGCGGATACAATCCCCTCCCTGAATACAGGGAGCACAGCGTAGTCCCTGATGAGGCGTACCCGCTGCAGCTTATCACTTCGAAGCTCTCGATGCACTGCAATGTCTTGACTCAGAATAACCCCTACCTGGCCGAGATAGTCGGTGAGAACTGGGTTGAGCTGAATCCCGTGGATGCCCGTAAATACGGGATTCGCGACGGTGATATGGTGGTTCTTGAGTCGCCTCACGGCAAAGCGGTCATCCGCGCAAAGGTTATCGACGGGGTAAAGCCCGGTGTCGCATGCGCGCGGCACGATCACGGGTTTGGCCACTGGTCGCCTTTTCTCTCGGTTGCGTACGGGAAGGGGGCGCATCTCAATCATCTGATCGACAGCCAGATCGATCCGGTCTCCGGCGGCAACGCATACAACGAGCGGAAGGCGCGTGTCAGGAGAGCATGAACGGAAAGAATGAAGGACAGAAGGAGAGAACGAGCCATTACGGAAAGGAGCAGAAGATGGAAGAGATGAAACAGGTCGGTTTTTACTTCGATAAAAAAAGGTGCATCAAGTGTCATGCGTGCGAGGTTGCCTGCAAGTCGTGGAATAAGGTCGGCATCGGGCCCCGGTGGAGAACGGTCGTGAAGGTCGGCTCAGGGAAGTTCCCGGACGTCAAGCAGATCAATGTATCTTTGGCCTGCATGCACTGCGGGACTCCTCCCTGCCGTGATGCGTGTCCTGTAAGGGCCATCTCAAAGGAGGCGAGTGACGGAAGGGTCGTGGTAGATCAGGCAAAGTGCATTGGATGCGGCTTCTGTGTGTGGGCCTGTCCGTTCAATGCTCCTCAGATAGGAAAAGACGGCAAGATGTCGAAATGTCATTTTTGCGTGGACAGGCCCATTGGCCTCCCGCGGGCGTGTGAAGAGATCTGTCCGACAAAAGCCATTCGTTCAGGGACCATGGAAGAATTGAACGAGCAGGGGCGGCTCCAGTCGGCAAAGAGACTCATGGGCGAAGAGGCGAAACCGTCATCGGTGATTAAGTAGGCCCGATCGTAAAGCAGATCTCTTTTGAACGGGAAGAGGTTGATATGCGGCGGAGATCGTCGAACTTTCAATTAGGGACCGCTATCCTTGCGGGGATTGTCCTTATGTCTCTTTCCCTTTCGGGAACTCTTTCCATACGGTGGGGTATCTGGCCGTTCCTTGTCGGACTCTCCGCTACCTTCTTCAGCGCATTTTGGCTGAGTCTTCTCATCTTTTATCAGGACACCGAAACAAAGGTCTTTGTGAATGGGTTTAAATACCTCTTCGCTTCAGGGTTAGGCGCCATTCTTATGGGGCTATGCCTGCTGTCCGGGGTGTACCTGCGCACCCTCTTCTTGGGCCGGATGGAGGCGCGATGGGTATTGTTTTGGCCTATGGTCCTTGCAGCCTGCATTATATTCTGGGCCGGCGTGTACAGGAAGGTCATCAGCACCAACATAGGAATCTTTGAGAGGTGGGAACGGTTTCTTTCCCGGGAGGGGATAGAACCCCGTGCGCTCGTGCGTCGTCTCTGGGAAGACGTGATTCTCCAGAAAACGTTGCGGGAACAGAGCAAAATTCGCTGGATAAGGCATATCCTGATTTACTGGGGGTTTGTGTTGCTTTGGGTGACCGATATTCTCTCCGCCTTTCTTCTGGAATATCTGCCGCTCCTGGGGTTCCCTTTTTTTTCAAAGGTCCCCCACATAAAGACCCTGTTCAAGCTTCTTTTCGAGTCCTTCGGTTTGATGGTGTTGCTTGGTACCTCTGCCGCCCTGATATGGGGCTTCGCCGTCAGAAGGACCGAGGAGAAGATCTATCGCGATACGCCCACGGCCGTCTTT
>JAWOKY010000054.1:0-43265 GCA_033853975.1 Thermodesulfovibrionales bacterium | reverse complement strand
GCATAGTCCTTGGCTCTGTCTTTGGGACAGCGCTTGCCTGGGTGGTTGATGCGATGGGAAGCCTCGGAAGGGAGAGAGAGGCAGAAGTGAAGGTAGCGAAGATACAGTAAAAGAGAAAGATCCGGGTCGGACAGAGGGTTTGATAAAAAGGCCCCTGCAGGAAATACCTGCAGGGGCCCTTCGCTTTTTCCGGCAATAATACCGCGTGCTATTGGCTTACCCGGTCATTTAAGTTAAGATGAACCATGTCTGCCAAAGGAAGAAGGATCTGCAGGGAGGCGTGTGCGGCAGCTGCCTTGTTCGTCCTGGTAGCAGCACTTTTTTTCTATTTCAGGTACCTCGATCTCAAAAAAACGCTTATTGGCTCTCTTTCCGAGAGGGCGACAGCCGCTGCAGGACAGAGGGTCGAGTTCGAAGATCTTTTTCTGACGCCCTATGGTCTTTATATAGGAGGCCTGCGCATCAAAAATCCGGCCGGTTTTGCATCAGGCGACCTGCTTCGGGTAAAAAGGGTATTGGTCGGGCTCGACCTGGCCTCGCTTACGGAGGGAAAACTGCACATAAGGACTGTCGAGGTTTATTCACCTGAACTGAGCATCATGAAAGACCGGGAGGGGAGATGGAACATCTCGGAGAAGCTGATGCGGCTCCTTACGGAAAAAAAGAAAGCAAAGTTTAAATACCGCATCGACAGAGTCATGATACGAGCAGGCGCATTCGAGTTCAACAGGGACGATCGGCTTAAGAGCAGGGATATCGATGCCCGGATCACTGGGCTGTCTTCTGAAAAAAACACAAGAACCGCAGTCAACGCAGAGGGCGTCTTTGCCGGCAACAGGATAGAGATCGCCGGGTGGGCTTATCTAAACGACACACCGAAAAAAATCACGATCGGGCTCACTTCTAAGGGATTCTCCCTGGCCGCCTTTCATGAAGTACTGGAGCACTACAGGGTCGATACAGGAAAGACAAGGCTCGATTTTTCTGTCACCGCAGTGGGCGATACCGAAAAGGGCTTTGCTATCAGATCGGATATCGTCGCAAAAAAGGCGGCCTTATCCTTTTTGCGTCGCGAAGAAGGAGAGATCAGGCTCATGGCCGATACCTTTTTAAGGCTGAAGGAATCGCGACTACTTGTCAATAGCGCGACCCTCCGCGCCGGCGGGGGATCGTCAGTCAGCCTTCAGGCAGAAATCGACAACATCCTGAAGGCTCCTCGTTACAGAGCCAGGGTCCTTGCCCCAAAGATAGAGCTTTCCGATTTTCGTGTTATGAAGGACATGATGATGGGAGGAACGATCGCATCCGACGGCATCGATGTCAGGGGAACGATCGGCCGGGGTAAGGGTGTGCCGGAAATTTCAGGGTCTGCCGCACTGCACAACGTATACGTGCGATCAGGCAGCTTGGATGTAAATGAGATAAACGGCAAGATAACCGTCTCTTCCGGCAGGGGATTTTCGATCGATGCGGATACTGCCGCAGACATCGCGAGGGCAGGCAAATTCATTCCGACCAGACCCGCGCGCCTTCACCTGAGGATCTCAGCATCGAAAGAACGCGGCATAATCTCATTTTCCTCTTCGGCAAAAGGTTCTTCCCTTGAGATAGAAACCGCGAGAAATCATGTGATCAGCGCAGGGTCTGCCACCCTGAACGCAGAGGGCCGCATAGTAAACAGAAGGCTCTCCAGCAGGGACACTGTCGAATTGAGAGATCTGCGCTACGCAGGCCGGTCCATCCCCCTTCTCAGCGCCGGTTCATCTGTCGATGCCGACGAGCATCGGCTTACCGTCAGGGACCTGAAAATGAGGGCAGGCGGTCTCACAGCAGGCGCTGCCCTCATCCAGTTGATTCCGGGAAGAGAAGGCGGCGGGTATGAGATAAAAGCTAACAGTCTCGATGCCTCCTACCCTGAAGAAAAGGCGGCTGCCGAGGGGCTCGATTTCTCCCTGGTGCTAAACCGTGGAAAAACCCTTTCCGGAAATGTCCTTCTCTCTGCACGGAGGCTTCTCTTCAGGGGCATCGGCATCGGTCAGGTCACGGGAAAAGGAGACTTCGATGGGAAGGGGTTCCGCGTTGAAGTACCTGCCGCTGAAGCCCTCGGAGGGAAGATGCGCCTTGCAGTCAGCGGAAAGATGTCAGGCGACCTTTTCCCGCTTTCGATAAGCGCCGGTGCGGACAACATGAATCTGGAGGCACTGTCTGCGGCCGTCTCCTCACTGGTTCATTCAGCCTATGCGTTTTCCGGCCGGCTCGTCCGTGCTTCATTTGACGGGACGATCGTTTCGTCGCGTGATATCAGGGGAAGCGCATCGCTGAACTGCTCGGCAGTATCTGCCTCGAGAAATGACCTTAAGAAGACCCTGGTCAAGGATCTGTCTGCTGACGCAGGCATTACTTTTTCAGGGAAGGACGTCGCCTTCGGAGTAAAGGCAGCCGCCGGTGCTGTTGCCGTCGGGATCTCTGGAGAGGTGAAACAGTTTCTTGAAAGAGAGAGGGCCTTAGCAGTCAAGGTCGATATCCCGGAGGTGAAAGCGGCCGCTGCAAGGGACTCGTTCTGGGACATCTTTCCCGACAGCCTCCTCTATACCGGCCTTGACGGCTCCATTTCCTCTCATCTTGAGGTAAGTGAAGACAAGGGTGTCTTCCGCGCCGATGGAGAGGTTGCACTTAAAGACTTCACACTGACAGGAGAAAACGATGAATATTCTCTCGGTCCTGTCAATGGCATCATACCGGTCGGATACAGAAGCTCAGCGGCAGGAAAGAACACACTCGCGCTTCCACCCTTTGACCGGCAGAATTTCGAAAAATTGAAAGGCATCTATTCACAAGATGTCGGGGAAAAAGAATTCAGCAGGATAACGCTCGGCTCTTTTCGCTACGGGTTCCCTCTTATGAATGACATTACCCTTTTTGTAAAACAGAAAGACGGCGTTTTCACAATCGGCAGACTTAGTGCTAACATATTCGGAGGAAAACTGAACGGCTCCGCGGTCATAACCCCCTCCGGCGGCCTCGGCTATATGGGAGGCGTAATGATCGAGGGGCTGAGCCTGAAAACGATGTGCGACGACATCGAACCGATCAGGGGTTACATCACCGGCAGGGTCGACGGCGTCATAACGTTCAAGGGCTCGGGACCGGGTCTGTCAGGGCTCATCGGCAAGGGCGATTTCTGGACGTACAGCAGCGACGGAGAAAAAACCAGGATAAGCAGGGAGTTCCTGCACAAGCTCGCCGGTCCGTCCCTGAAGACCTACATCGGCAACAGGAGCTTCGACAGAGGAGTGATGAGCTTTTATCTCCAGAACGGATTTCTGGTATTCAGGCAACTTGAGATTTCGAACAAGAATTTTTTCGGGATGACGGACCTCTCGGTCAAGGTCGCCCCGTTGAGCAACCGGATTTCGGTCGACCAGCTCATGTGGTCCCTTGCTGAGGCTGCCGAAAGGGCCAAGAAGGAATGACGGACTCTTCAATATGCAGGCACATTTTTCAAAAAAGGAGGAATCATGAAAAAGGGCGTAATGTGGTTTACGGCGTTTATATTTTTCGTCATCGCATCCTGCGCTGTAATCACGGTTAACATCTATTTTCCCGAAAAGGACGTGAAGGAGGCGTATAAGAATCTCGAAAAAGAACTGATGACCCCGGGGGAAAAGGGGCAGGACCAGAAGCAGGAAGAAACGCCCTCTCAAAAGCCTGAGAGCTCCATTCATTTTGACTTCATAGGGACAGCCTATGCCCAGGAATCTGCCCTTGCAGACAAGATTTCAGCGATCGTAAGGAAGATGCCGGATGTGGTGAACGCATATCGTCAGATAGGGGCGAAGCTGCCGGACATCAACAGACTAAGAGACAGCGGCGCGGTGGGAGAGGGCAAAGACGGTATGCTCGTGGTGAGAGACAATTCCCTGGCTCCCGCTGACAGGGAGATTGTGGACACAGTAAACACAAGCCGGAGGATCGTGATCAACGGGATGGCGAAGGCGATCATAAGGATAAACAGAGTTCCTGAAAACGCGGAAAACATGAAACAGGTCCTTCCCCAGGCAACGGAGCAGTTTGCCTCCTACCGAAGGGATGCCGCGAAAAAAGGGTGGTGGGTCCAGGATGCAAGCGGAAACTGGTCCAGAAAATAGGGCAGTGCATTTTCCATTGGCGTCCGGAATAATTTATCGGACGCCTTCAGGACTACTGACATAAACAATGGTAAACAGAGAAACCGTATCTGCCTTTTTTAGGGAAAAAACAGGGAGACCCATGTCCTTCAGGGATATCTCCGAGGCCATGGGCCTGAGCAGACCGGAGGCGAGGGCCCTAAAGCGGACGCTGAGGGAGATGCTCAGAACCGGCGATATAGTCCTCACGCGGAAGGGTCTCTATGGCCCGTCGGAGGACATGAATCTCATCACCGGGTACTTCGAGGCGCACCGCGACGGCTACGGCTTCGTGATCCCCGAGAAACCAGGGGAAAGAGACATCTTCGTCCCTCCGGGCAGCGCTATGGGGTCGATGAACGGCGACAGGGTGATCGCCAGGGTCGAAAACAGACATAGGCGGGGAGGGAGGATCATCAGGATCCTCGAAAGGGCGGTCACCAGGGTCGTTGGAAAACTTGATATCACAAGGACCGCCATATACGTACGACCGAAAAGCAAGGCGATCCCGTTCGATATCCATATCGCTGCGCAGGATCAGGGCAGCGCAAGACACGGAGACAGTGTCGTTGCGGAGATCATTTCCTACCCTACGGATAAGAGGCCTCCCTCCGGAAAGATCGTCAAGATCATCGAAAAGCCGCAGGACCCGAGGGCCGAGGTGGAGGCGATCATCGATGAGCTCGGCCTGCCGAGGAAGTTTCCGAAGTCGGTAACTGACGAGACAAAGCTCATTCAGGTCGAGCGAGAGACAAGGGAAAAGAGAAAGGACCTTCGTGATCTTGCAACCGTCACTATCGACGGCGAGCGCGCAAAGGACTTCGACGATGCGGTTTCCATCAGCCGAAACGGCCAGGGATACAGGCTGTGGGTGCATATAGCGGACGTTGGTCATTATGTGCCATGGGGTTGTGCTCTCGACATAGAGGCAAGGAAGCGCGGCACGAGCGTCTATTTTCCCGACAGGGTGATTCCGATGCTGCCGAAGGAACTCTCCGAAAACCTCTGCAGTC
Source organism: Thermodesulfovibrionales bacterium (assembly GCA_033853975.1). Taxonomy (GTDB): domain Bacteria; phylum Nitrospirota; class Thermodesulfovibrionia; order Thermodesulfovibrionales; family UBA6898; genus JAWOKY01. Next base: position 38,086 of record JAWOKY010000054.1, on the reverse strand, counting down.
TCAAGCCCAAGGTAGAACGGTTCGCCTTCACCGCAGAGATGGAGTTCGACCATTCAGGGACGAGGACGGCCGGGAAATTCTATCCCAGCGTCATCCAAAGCGACGAGCGAATGACCTACACATCGGTGAGGAGGATGCTTATAGAGAGGGACACAGAGGAGCGAAAGAAATACGATTACCTCATCGGAGATTTCGAACTCATGGGTGAACTCTGTGAAGTCCTGAGGACGAGGAGACTAAACAGGGGAAGCCTCGACTTCGACCTCCCGGAGCCGGAGATCCTGCTTGATCTTCAGGGAAATCCCGAGGCGATCATAAGGGCAGAGAGAAATTTCGCCCATATGATTATCGAGGAATTCATGATCGCTGCAAACGAGGCTGTCGCTGAATACCTTGAAAGACTCGGGGCGCCTTCGCTTTACAGGATCCATGAAGAACCGGACCCGATGAAGCTCGAGGAGATCATGAAGGTGGTAAGGCCCCTGGGGAGAGCGGTAAGAAAGACAATCAGGCCAAAGGATTTCCCGGAACTTCTGAAATCGATAAAAGGGTCTGCAGCCGAAGAGGTGATCAATTACATAATCCTTCGGAGTCTCAAGCAGGCCCGGTATTCTCCTGACAATGTCGGCCACTTCGGTCTCGCCTCGGAATCCTACACGCATTTCACCTCACCGATCCGTCGTTACCCGGACCTAGTCGTACACAGGATATTGAGGGAAGTAATTACAAAAAAACAGCTTTCCGATAAACGGAAAAAGGAGATCGCAACGATGCTCCCCGACATCGCCTTCACCTCATCGCGTACAGAGAGACTTTCGGACGAGGCGGAAAGAGAAGTCGTCAATGCCATGAGGGCCTGGTTCATGAAAGACAAGGTCGGTGAGGAATTCGCAGGCAGAATAGTAGGCGTCACGCCGTTTGGGCTGCGGGTCAGGCTCGCCGAATTTTACGTCGAGGGGTTCATCCATGTCTCCTATATGACCGACGATTTCTACCAGTACAACGAAAACGCCATGACCCTGTACGGAAGGCACACAAGAAGGACCTTCAGAATCGGTCAGGAATTGACGCTACGGCTCGACCGGGTGGATATGGAAGAGAGAGAATTGCTGTTCAGTCCCGTACCCGACAATAAGATCAACCGGACAGATCGTCCCCGGTTAAAGACTTTCTGAGCCCCGGCATGTCAGCTTCACTATTCGTCTGCCAAAAGGCCGCCTTGGGAAGAATCATCCCTCTCCTGCCGTAAAAATGTCAACCCCTGTCATCATGACAAAAAAAGTTGCACCCAGCCTTAAAGCCTACTAAATTGTAAGTAATTGCTTCCTTAAGCATACGATTGTTCCGACCGGCTTCAAGATGATCCGACACAATAAAGGGGGGTGAAGGATGATCATACAGAAAAAGGCTTAGAAGATCTTAGGAGGAAGGGGTTAACAACAGCGAACAAAGGGGGGAATAGATGAGGAAGATCTTCCTGTCTACTTTCTTTATTACCGTAGTCTTTTCTTCTTATTTTTTCAGCCCCGCCGCAGCCCAGACACAGTCGGGTCCGCTCAAATTCAGTTCCTCCTCCCAGCTGCTGTGGGGAGATGACCTGCTCGGAGAAAGCCAGGTTATCGCAGCCCAGTATCTGAGGTTCAGTTATGACCCGGAGGGAAAGAATTTCGTGCTGACCGGTTACGGCAGGGCCTGGAAGGATTTCAGCGGCGACTCGATCAGGGACAACGATTTGCTGGGAAGGCTGTACTATCTTTACCTCGATTACAAGCCGAGCCAGACCTTCTCCACGCGCCTGGGAAGACAGTTTATGGTCTTTACCGCGGGGACTTCGATAATGGACGGCGCCCGCGTCGATGTGCATAACATCGGCCCGGTCGGCATAACCGCAGCAGCGGGCAGAGAGGTCGTGTTTTCACTTGATTCGGAGAAGTCCAGAAGCGGGAATTATTTTGTCGGCGTAGACGTCCACCTCGAAAACGTAAGGGCCACCCAGCTCGGGATCAGCTATGTGCGGAAATACGATGACTCCGACGTTTCAAGAGAGGAACTCGGGATGAACTTCAGATACTTCTTCAAGAATCTGAGCCCTTACGCAGAAGTTCGGTACGACACCGTTTCTGAAGTATTCGATGAGGCGACCGTGGGTGTCGATGTCTTCCCGATCAGAAACCTGATGGTGAAGGCGGAGTTCTATCATTCCTATCCGACGTTCGATGCAACCGACATTTACAGCGTCTTCGCAGTCGACAAATACCAGGAATATCTGGTGCGGGCCGAATACACCCTCAAGGCTCCTGTGACCTTGTTCGTCTCCTACACAAGGCAGGTCTATGACGAGGCGGACGACGCCAATGTTTATACCATAGGCGCAAGGACGAATCCTACGAAAGACCTTTCGGTCACCGCATCTTTCAATTACCGCGACGGCTACAGCGGATTCGACGGCTTTACCTATGAATCCGACGGCAAGTTATACGGCTTTGAAATCTATGGCGACTACAGACTGAGAAAGGAGCTATTGGTCTCCGGCGGCGTCCAATATGACACGTACAACAGACCCGAACTTAACGGTTACAACGACGCCACCCGCTACTGGCTGGGCGGCAAGTGGTTCGCAAACAAGAATATATCGGTAAGCGCCCGAATGGAACTGGACGTGAATCCGAACTTTGACCACAGGACGCTCGGCCGGGTCAGCCTGGATTGGAATCTGTAAAGTGAAGGAGGAAAACGTGATTAAGAAGGTAATTATATTGGTAATTGCATCCGTTATCCTGAGCCCTGCGGCCTGGGCACTGACAAAGCATTCGGACTATGCAACCATGGAAATCAAGGACTGCAACGAATGTCACGCGGCGAACAATGTCGAACCGACACACGGGTCTTTCTGGGTGCAGGAACACAGACTGGTGAAGGATAAGCTGCCGTCCAACTGCAGGGACTGCCACCAGCAGTCATACTGCATGGACTGCCATTACGGAGGCGGCATCGACCGAGACCTCCATGTCTCCACATCGGGTCCGGATTACATGCCAAAGTCTCACCGTACGGATTTCAGGGAGATACATCCGATCAAGGCGCGTGAAGATCCGAGGGCCTGCTATCGATGCCACAACGCAAAGGCCTTCTGCGAGGAGTGTCATAGTAAATTCAGGCCCGATCAGCTTGCGATGGTTTCTCACCGCAGGCAGTTCAGGGACGTCAACATCGACAGCATAGGCCCCGTGCATGCCGGATTTACCGATTTGAACAACGTAAATCCCGCCCTTTGCCAGACCTGTCATATTTCGGGTGTGCTGTCGCAGCAGCATTGGTCATCTGAACATGCAAAAGAGGCGAGGAGAAACCTTGCATCTTGCCAGACCTGTCATCCCGACGGAGACGTCTGCATGACGTGCCACAGCGCAATGGCCGGCCTTATGATAAACCCTCATCCGAGAAGCTGGGACAGCATCAAGGGGAGGATGAAGAGCGTCAGCGACAGCAGGACATGTCTTAAATGCCATGCGCCTGGTACTTTTTAACCGATAAGTGATAATGAGGAGGACGAAATGATAAAGAAGTTCAGGATCTTGCTTTTCTCGATAGCCGCGTTGTCGGCGGCAGGCCTTCTCCTTGGCTGCGGAAGCGGGAACAAGGAGGGAGGCGCGGGAGCAGCCACCAGCACTACCATCCCGCCGGATGGTAACATAACGGCATCGATTCAGAGCGTATCACTTGCACAAGACGGAAGCGGACATATTCACCCGGTAGTGACCTTCAGCCTGTTCGATCAGAATAGCAGGCCCCTCGATCCAACATCGAGCGGTCTCAGCGCCCGCTTCACGATCGCGAGGCTTCAGGATGATGGCAGCGGCGATTTCTACTACAAAAACTACATCAAGACATCCACTGCGACACAGCCAGGCTTTGATTCGGGAGGGACGTTTGCGACAGTCGGAAATGGCCTCTACACTTACACCTTCGGAACAGATATAACCGACGCTACAAAGACCCTCGGTGGAATAACATTCGATAATACCAAGACCCATACCGTTGCCGGCCAGATCCAAAGGACGATACCTTCTCTGGCAGACGGCAATGCCACGTTTCAGCAGGCTGCAAACCCCTATCTTACCTTCTCTGTGGACCCGGCAAGCGGCAGGAGCATTCCAAATTCGGGACCGACAAGGGAGGTTGTCGCCGTCTCCGACTGCAACGAGTGCCACGGCTTGCTTAATGCGCACGGAGGCGGAAGGAGGGATGTCGCGCTCTGCATCCTCTGCCACTATCCGGGCGTAATCGACCCTGACAGCACAAACACCATCGATTTCAAATATCTCATCCACAAGATACACATGGGCGATAGCCTGCCGAGCAACGTTGCAGGAGGGAACTTCACGATCATTGGCTTCGGCGGCAGTGTCAACAGCTTTGCCACCGTGACCTTCCCGTTCATCTCGGGCGTCAGTTTTGCCAGCGGGACCCCGATGGATTGTGTGAAATGCCACCGGAAAGGAACCGACCTTACCGGAAAGGCGTACGGCAATGATGTGGACAAATGGAAGCAGGCACCTAAGATCGCCACCTGCACCACCTGTCACGACACAACGGTATTTGACACTAGCACGACCGTGACCATCGGACAATCCACAGTCCCGGCTGTCCCTCATACCGGTGGCGTTGACGCCGTCCCCGGCACACGTTTCACACTGGACACAAGCTGCACAGACTGCCATACCGATAATTCCGAATTTGCGTCAGCAACCCATATCGGCAGTGCGGTCGGCGCACACACGGTCATCGAGAAATCTTCCCTGTTTGTGGATCAGGCAACAGGAGTGGAGGACATCAACTTTCAGATACTTTCCGTCACCAACGCGACACCCGGAAATAAACCGACGGTGACTTTCAGGGTCACGGACAAAAACGGCACTGCATACACCGCCCTCACAAGCGATCCTTCCGGGATATCCACAAGCGTGAGCTTTAACCTCAAACTCGGCTATATGCCGGTTGTCGATTACCAGAACAACAACATGAACAACCGCGGCCAGCCGTTGACCCAACCGCTGGGCACATCTACATATAACGGCGACGGCACATGGACCATTACCTTCGCAACGGCGATACCTGCAGGCGCCGCGGGCATAGGCGTGATAGGGATTGAGGGACGGGCGCAATACTCCTATCAGGCTCTCCGGCATACGAATGCCCTTCAGACCGTCAACGCAAGAATAGGCGGGATGGCGCAGCAATATTATTTCGACCTCGCAACCGGCGCAAAGGTGACGGACCCTACAAGACAGAGGCGTCAGGTCGTTGATGTAGGAAAGTGCAAGCTCTGCCACAGCAGACTGTCACTCCATGGCGGAAACAGGGTGAACAACCCGCAGGAATGTGTGATCTGCCATAACCCGGATGCCACGGACGGCGCCACGCCTGAGCAGCCGATCGACTTCAAGGTTATGATCCACAAGATCCATACAGGAGAAGACCTCACTATCAAACCCTATATAGTCAACGGCACGGATTTCTCTGATGTCACCTATCCTCGTGACAGGAGAGACTGCCTGGGGTGCCACCTCCCCGGGACCTATGGCATACCCCTCAGGGCGGGAGTTCTTGGGACCACGATCTCAAGCGGGGCCAACCTGCTCACAGACACCGACAATACGAGGCTACAGCCGATGACATCCGTCTGTACCGCGTGCCACGATGACCACCTCAGTCACGCAGAGACCTTCACGGACCCGACCGCCGGAGAACTCTGCCTGAACTGTCACGCTGCGGGGATACTCCAGACCAGTTGGGACATAGCACACAGGCCAATCAGATAGACGATCGGACGACACCGTAACACTTTGGAAAGGGCCCGTTTCGGCGGGCCCTTTTTTGCGATTATACTTCGTAGGTCTCAAGACACATGTATCGTGTGGCAGAAAAAGCAAGTGGCGGAGGGGGTGAGATTCGAACTCACGGTAGAGTTGCCCCTACAACGATTTTCAAGACCGTCGCCTTCAACCGCTCGGCCACCCCTCCGGGCTTACTTATTATAACAGAAACATTTTTTTAAATTGGTTGTGCAAGGTGTTATAATTATGTGTTAGTGCGTATGTAAATGAACAAGAGTTAATTTGACTTTTGAGGTCAATTTTTCTAAATTCTAACAACACTCTTACGAGGTAAAAATGAACAATTCTGCGTTACAGCTGATACTCGAAGCAGGCTATGTCGTAAAGGCCGTCCTGCTCCTGCTTCTTTTCTTCTCGGTGATGTCCTGGGCGATAATCTTCTTCAAACAGAGGTATTTCACCAGGGCCAACAAGGAATCTGACCAGTTCCTCCGTCTCTACCGGTCCAACAAGGAGATAAGGGACCTGTACAAGGCAAGCAAGAATTTGAACCTGAGCCCTATGGCCAACATCTTCAAGTCCGTTTATACGGATGAGTTGAGCAAGGAACCCGGCGAGGTGAAAAGACTGCTCAGACGATACGGCACACTGGAATCCGTAAAACTCGAAAAATATCTGAACTTTCTCGCCACGACCGGCTCGACGTCGCCGTTCATCGGACTGTTCGGGACGGTCTGGGGGATAATGACGTCCTTCCACGGCATAGGCGCCGCCGGCTCCGCGTCGCTTGCGGTCGTGGCCCCGGGCATCGCAGAGGCACTTATCGCCACGGCTGTCGGTCTTGCGGCCGCGATACCAGCCGTCATCGCATACAACTACTATCTGAGCATGTCAAGGAAGATGATAGTCGAGATGGAGGATTTTTCCGAAGATCTCCTCGAGCTCTTTACCAGGGCAGGCGCGGGTGAACGATGAAAACCGGCAAAGACAGGAGCGTTCTCTCTGAGATCAACGTCACCCCGCTGGTAGACGTCATGCTCGTTCTTCTGGTGATCTTCATGGTAACCGCGCCGCTTCTGCAGCAGGGGCTGGATGTGAACCTGCCTCAGGCAAAGGGGAAGGAACTGCCGCCCGAAGAGAGGATAGCGGTCGTTGTCAAGAAGGACGGGTCTCTCTACATGAACGATACGCGGGTGACCCTGCCTGAGATTCATAAGAAGCTCGAGGCGATCAGCAAGATGAATCCTGACATCTTTCTCAAGGCCGACAAGGACGTGCCCTACGGGATCGTAGTGCAGGTGATGGGAGAAATTAAGGACGCAGGCATAGAAAAACTCGGGATGGTGACTGAACCAAGCCTTTCCTTGAAATGAGCGGTCCGAGCATCAGGAAGACCGCGGCCCTGTCCGCGGTGCTCCATGTTACTTTCTTTCTCGTTTCGCTGTTAGTTCTGAGAAACACCTCCCGACCCGAGCTGCCTTCGCCTTACGTTGTAAATCTCGTCGGCCCTGCGGACATACGGAGCGCCACATCGGGCGGCGCTGCCGAAGAGCCTGCAGCATCAGAAAGCCTTCCCGAGAACCGGGGTATCGCAGTAGAGAAAGAGACAGCGGAAAGGGCGAAAGAGACGAAGGCTGAAGAGGCAGAAAAAGAAAAGCACGTCGAAGAGAGGATCTCTGAACTAAATGCAATGAAGAAGGTCGAGAGGCTCGCCAGACTCCGGCGGGCGATCGCCTCGGTCAAGGGAGGCGCGGGCAAGGGGGCAGCGGCTGCTGCAAGAAGACCCGGCGGGGTCTCTAACGGTGGTTCTTCATCCGGCAGCTACATAGACAAGATAACGACCGAGATTCACCAGTACTGGGCGATCCCGGATACGCTCGACAAGAACCTGACCGCCACCGTTGCGGTAAGGATTATGAAAGACGGCACTGTCTATATCATCGGCATGGAAAAGTCGTCCGGCAACCGGATCTTCGATACCCTTGCGCGCAAGGCGATCGAACGGGCATCGCCTGTTACCCCTCCCCCCCAGGAGATGGAGATCGGGATAAGGTTTTATCCGTAATGGATGAGAACGAACCAGAGAGGTGTCTAGGTTGAACGCAAGAAAACTGTACGCGCTTGTCCTCTTTTTTCTCTGCTGGCTTCTTTCGGCCTCGACAGCAGTAGCAAAGATATATATCGATATTACCTCCCCTTCGCTGAAGCAGCTTCAGATCGCTGTCTATGATCTTCCCGGTCCGTCGGGAGAGGAGATATCCGGGGTCATCAGGGACGACCTGACGTTCACCGGTCTTTTCACTTGCGCCGACAAGGCTTCCTTCATCGAATCCGTCAGCAGGCCGGTCGATCCAAAGAACTGGATCCCACTTGGCATCGAGGCGGCGGTAAAAGGACGCGTCGTGCAGGCCTCTCCGCTTACCGTGATGGTATCGTTATACGATACCTCTGACGGCAAGGAGATTTTCAGCCGGCAGTACAGGGCCGCGAAAGACGAGACAAGGTCGATGGCGCATGAGATCGCCGGCGACATATACGCAGCCTTCACCGGAAAACCCGGCATATTCAGGACACGGATCGCCTTCGTCGGCGAAGAGGCGGGAACGAAGGGAATTTATCTTATGGACTGGGACGGGAATAGGGCAAGAAGACTGGGGCCAAAGGGCAGTTTTGTCCTTGCCCCGCGCTGGTCTCACGGCGGAACGAAGATCGTCTATTCGAGGGAGCGGGGTAGACAATGGGGTATATATTTGCTAGACTTGCAGGGAATGACCGAAAAGAGGATCTTCGTATCTAATGGAATCAATATGGCCGGCAACTTTTTCCCTGCAGATAATTCATTCGTCTTCTCTTCGTCCAAGGACGGAACTCCGGACATTTACATCGATAACCAGGGTAATGTAAGAAAGATCACCTCTACTCACGGAATCAATGTCTCCCCTGCGGTTTCGCCCGACGGAGGAAGCATCGCCTTTGTATCCGACCGCGGAGGGAGCGCCCAGATCTACGTCATGAGAAGAGACGGAGAAGATGTGCGCCGCGTCACCTTCCAGGGGTCCTACAATACCTCGCCGAGCTGGTCTCCCTCTGGCGACAGGATCGTTTTTTCCGGGAGGCGCGGGGGCAAGAACCAGATCTTTATCGTCAGGCCGGACGGCTCCGAGCTCATGCAGCTGACAGATGTCGGCAACAATGAGGACCCCACGTTTTCTCCTGACGGCAGATATATCGCCTTTTCTTCCGACAGGGACCGCGCAAAGGGGATTTATATCATGCGGGCAAACGGCGAATCCCAGAGGAGGATTACGCCGAAGAACCTGAAGGCTTTCGGCCCGAACTGGTCTCCGAACTGAATCGATTATAATTCAACTATAAAGGAGGATGTCATGAAGAGGTTCTTGATTGTTCCTGTTTTGGTCTTATTTGTTTCGTTTGGCTGTGCGCAGAAGGCTACCGTAAAGCCCGAGGCTGAGCAGCCTCAGAAGGAGCAGAAGGCTGAAGAGACGAAGGTTCAGAAGCCGGCCGAGGCCGCACCGGAGGCACAGAAGGAATCAAAGATCGAGAAGGCAGAGACGATAAAGTCTGAGGAAGCAGAAGCAGCACAGCCGGGAGAGGAAGGGCTGTTCAAGGACATCCATTTCGATTTCGACAAATACAATATCCAGGACACTTACAGAAGCGATCTTAAGTCCGTCGCCACTTGGATGAGAAAAAACACCGCGGCAAAGCTTTCTGTCGAGGGCCACTGCGACGACCGCGGGACAAACGAGTACAACCTCGCCCTCGGCGACAGAAGGGCCAAGGCGGTGAAGGACTACCTCGTATCTCTCGGCGTTCCCTCTTCGAGGATCGCGACGATAAGCTACGGCGAGGAAAAACCCCTTTGCACCGAACATACCGAGGAATGCTGGGCAAAGAACAGGCGCGCGCACTTTGTGGTGCTGAAATAGAGGGACTGCTGTGAAAACGATTGTAACGATCCTGTTTTTTTTGACGCTTTTTGGCTGCGCTTCAAGCGGCGACGTGGATTTCCTGAGCCGGCAGGTCGATGACCTGAAGGCGCAAACGGACTCCCTGAAGAAGGAGGCAGACAATACGAAGCTGGATGTCGATTCGTTGAAACAGGTGTCTGGCTCTATGGTAAAGGAAGACTCCTTTTCGGCTGTCCGTGAAAGCCAGGCCGACATGAACCAGAGGCTCTCTGATGTGACAAACAGCCTCCAGGAGTTGAGGGGCCGGTTCGACGAAAACAGGTTTAACCTCGACAAGACCTTCAAGGATATCTCTGCCGAAAGGGAAATCATCAAATCCCAGATAGCATCTCTTGAGACACAGGTAAAGGCGCTCAATGACAGACTCACCGCACTTGGAATGCCAGAAAAAGCAAAGGGGACCCCGCAGCAGCAGGATGAACAGCCCCAGCCGGAGGCAGCAAAACCTGCAGTGCCGGCGCAGGAGGGAGCGGAAACTGCAGCAAAGGCGCCCGATGAAAAGGCGGTATACGAGGTCGCGTATGGGTCCTTCAAGGAGGGAAAATACAAGGAGGCCCGCGAAAAGTTCCAGGCATTCACAAAGAATTACCAAAAGAGCGAACTTGCGGACAACGCGTACTTCTGGACCGCCGAAACGTATTACGCCGAGAAGGATTATGAAAACGCCATCCTCGCCTATGAAACGCTGTTGAAGAAATACCCGAAGAGTTCAAAGGCAGGCGGGGCGATGCTGAAACAAGGGCTGTCCTTCATAGAGATAGGTGACAAGAAGACGGGGAAGATCATTCTCGAAAGGCTCGTAGAGAAATTCCCGGATTCGAAAGAGGCCGCTGTGGCGAAGAAGAAGATCGCCGAGATAACAAATAAGAAGAATTCAAAGAAGAAAAAGAAGGGATGAAACCGTTAAGGGACAATTTCTCGAGGGTTATAGACTATCTCAGGTTGTCTGTCACGGACCGCTGCAACCTGAGATGCATCTACTGCATGCCTCCGGAGGGCGTCCCTGCCCTGGGCCATCGCGACATCCTCAGCTACGAAGAGATCATACGGATAATTACGGTAGCGGCCGGACTTGGAGTGAGAAAGGTAAGGTTGACCGGAGGGGAGCCGCTTTGCAGAAAGAACCTCTCTTTTCTTGTCTCCTCTATCAGGAAGATCAGGGGGATCGAAGACATCAGCCTGACGACAAACGGCACATTACTGGAAAAACATGCGCGGGAACTTGCCGATGCAGGCCTTGACAGGGTGAACGTAAGTGTCGACTCCCTGAGACCCGAAAGATACGAGAAGATAACGAGGGGAGGCTCGCTGGAAGCGGCACTTGCCGGAATCGCAGCTGCTGATAAGGCCGGGCTCCGGCCGATAAAGATCAATATGGTCCCCGTCAGGGGCATCAACGACGACGAGATCGTGGACTTCGCAAAGATCACGATCGAATCCGATCATCATGTACGCTTCATAGAATTCATGCCCTCTGCTGATCTGGATTTCTGGAGCCCCGCAAAATACATCACGACAGACGAAATAAGACAGGCGATCGAGACAATCTCGCCCCTTTTGCCGGTGCGGATAAGGAAAAACGGCCCTTCGAAATACTTCAGACTCGCCGGCGCAAAAGGCGTAGTCGGCTTCATCAGCGCATTGACCCATCATTTCTGTGAAGACTGCAACCGCCTGAGGCTCACCTCTGACGGCAAGCTCAGGCCATGCCTCTTTTCGGAAACGGAGATCGATCTCCTTTCTCCCCTGCGCAGCGGCGCCTCGGATTCCGAGATCGAAAGGCTCCTCAGATTATCCGTGCAGATCAAGCCCGAAGGGCACACGGTCGGCAGCAGGGCCGACAGAAAATCGGTGCCTGATCTGTTGACTCCAGGCCGAAGGCGGAAAAGGCCGATGTCAAGAATAGGCGGATGAAAAAATCCACCCATCTCGACAGTAAGGGCAAGGCCCGAATGGTGGATGTCTCCGGAAAGCCGCTCACCGAGCGGGAGGCAGTTGCGAGGGGCTCCCTGATGATGAAAAAGGAGACCCTGACCCTGATAAGGGAAAACGCCCTTGCAAAAGGAGATGTCCTGGGCGTAGCCCGTGTCGCGGGGATCATGGCAGCGAAAAAGACCTCTGAGCTTATCCCCCTGTGTCATCCACTGAACCTTGCATCTGTTACGGTTGATTTCGATTTCGACAGAAAGAAAGACAGGATCAACATCGAATCGCGGGTCAGGATCACGGGGCAGACCGGGGTAGAGATGGAGGCGCTGACCGCCGTTGCCGTTGCCGCCCTTACGATTTACGACATGTGCAAGTCCGTTGACAGGGAGATGACGATCTCCGAAATCATGCTGATTGAAAAGAGCGGTGGAAAGAGCGGCACCTTCAGGCGGTAGTTCCGTTTTCCCTGTTACTATTGGATACCCAAAGATGAATGACAGTGATCTTCAACGGTTCAAGACATGGTTCGAAGGATACACACGGTCATTTCATAGTCAAAACGAAGACGACCGAAAGAACATATCGCTGAAGATAGAGCATACCCATAACGTCTGCGGTCTCATAGTGCAGATCGCCCGGGAAGAAACCGCGGACCCCACCCTTCTGCTACTCGCCGAAACAGCAGCGCTTTTCCACGATGTGGGAAGGTTTCCGCAGTATGCGCGTTACAGGACATTCAGAGACAGCGTTTCCGTAAATCACGGGAGGCTTGGGGCAGAGACGCTGACAAGAGAAAAAGTCCTCGATGCACTGTCGGAAAGAGAGCGTGAAATGATCCTGACTGCAGTTCGGTTTCATAACGCCTTCTCCCTTCCCGCCATCGACGATCCGGAGGCGCTTTTCCTTGTGAAACTGGTACGCGATGCCGACAAGCTGGATATCTGGCGCATCTTCCTCGGATTTTACGAAAACGGCAGGGGCGTGACAGAAGCTGCGGGGCTCGGGCTGCCGGACGCCCCTGAATATTCCGATGAGATGATCGCGGCCATTGCCGGGAAAAGGATCGCTTCACTTTCTTCGATGAAGTCCCTCAATGATTTTATCCTCCTTCAGCTGTCATGGATTTTTGATCTGAATTTCGACTGCCCGGTGAGAATCCTCTTCGAAAATGATATTATTGGGAGGTTTGTCCGCCTTCTTCCGGCCACTGACGCGATACGCCGGGCTTCGCAGATCCTGAATGATTACGCGCGTGAGCGTTTGAAGAAGGCGTAAGCGTCTTTTTTTCATATATCCTTGTGAATTCCCGGGGCATCATTTAAAATTAGTCATGACTCATCTGCTCCAGAATCCGGCGTTTCCGTTTGCAGCGGCTTCGGTCGTCCTCTACCTCCTTGGCAATTACAGGACGGGGTTCATCTATGCCGGTTTTCTCATCCAGGCGGGATATCTTTTCCATCGGGGGGTGCTGCTTGGCAGGCTGCCGATCATCGGGCCACATGACACGCTCTTTTTCATGTCGGCCTCTACGATACTCTTTGCGGTTCCGATAACGTTCAGCCTGAAAAACAGAAAGAGACTTCTCCGGCCGGTCACCTGGCTTGCGGTCTTTCTGGGTCTTCTTTCTTCGCTCTTTGCGCCTCTTAATGAACCTCTCCCCCCGGTGCTAAAGACGATATGGTTTGAAACGCATGTCGGCCTCTCCTTTTTTTCCTACGCCCTTTTCGGCGTGGCCGCTGTTTTGGGGATGCTCTTCATTCTGAACAAGGAGGACAAGAGCGAGCCTCTGCAGTATAAGGCGATCCTCGTTGGTTACTGTTTCTTTTCGGCAGCCATGGTCTTCGGCGGCATATGGGCATATCTGGCCTGGGGCACGTACTGGCTCTGGACGCCCAAGGAGCTCTGGACAGTCATCCTCTGGCTCTTCTACAGCCTTTACCTCCATGCGCGTCTCAGGAGGTGGTGGGCCGGAAGGCCCTCCGCAGTGCTTGGGGTCCTTGGATTCATCATAGTGATGTTCACCTATCTGGGAGTGAGCCTTTTCATGAAAAGCTCGCACACGTTTTGATGCAGACGGCAGCCAAGAAGATAGCAGGTTTCTTCTTTTCACTCAGAACGGCGATCTGGCTTCTCATCGCGCTCCTTCTGATTCTTCTCTTTGGATCGATCCAGATGCCGCTTAAAGAGGAATTCCAGTCGATGTCGATGGTGCCGCTATTTCAGTGGATGACAGGGAATTCACTTGCGATCACATGGTGGTTGTGGGCTGCGGTCATCGTCCTTTCCCTGCTTACCGCAAACACCCTTCTATGCAGCATAGAGTCCGTAGTGAAGAAGAGAGGCGCCAGGAATTGGCTTCTTGTTATCTCTCCACAGGTGATACACATCGGCTTTCTCTTCATCCTCCTGGCCCACCTGTTTAGTTCATACGGGAGCTTCAAAGGAATGACCTACGTGGGAGAGGGGACGATGGTTCGGTTGCCAAATGGTCTCGCAGTGCTCTTCAAAGATATCAGAGCCGAAGTCGGCCCTGCCGGGTATATCGAAGATTGGTCGGCGGAGGTGAGTTATTTCAGGGGAAACAGCGAGATTGCAAGCGATGTGATCCGGCCAAACAGTCCGTCCTTTGAAGAGGGGTTCGGAATCTATGTAAAGACCGTCCGGACGGAGCCATTCCCCTCTGCATTGATCGAGGTGAGCAGGGAGCCGGGCGCGCCTTGGGCGCTTGCAGGAGGGATACTGTTCATCCTTGGCATGAGCACCCTTCTTATACTCAAGATAAGGATGGAGGAGTCCGTATGATCTTTGTCGTCCACGAACACCATGCGCGGCATCTCCACTTCGACCTGAGACTGGAAATGGACGGGGTTCTAAAGTCCTGGGCCGTCCCGAAGGGGCCTTCGATGAACCCTTCCGACAAGAGGCTTGCGGTCATGGTCGACGACCACGACATGGACTACGCAGATTTCGAGGGGACGATCCCTGAAGGTACGTACGGCGCAGGAGAGGTTGCGATATGGGACGGCGGCACTTACGATCTTAGGGCAGGAAGCGTAAAGACAGGCAAACTCGATATCCTCTTTCACGGCAGAAAGCTGAAAGGAACATTCGCCCTTGCGAAGTTGTCCGGAAGAGAAACGGAATGGCTTCTGATAAAGAAAAACGATGAATTCGCCGACAGGGAGTTCAGGATGAAGACGGTGCTTAAGTGAGGCTGACCGCCGGCTCTTTCCTTGACAAACAAATTCCCTCGCCCATATAATTTTTAATAATGAACTCGACCCTTCAGGAACTCTACGACCTCGGCAAGAAGCTCTTCGAGGAGGGCAAGCTGAGTGAGGCGGAGCCGGTCCTTCACGAAGTGATCGCGATAAACCCGAGATACGCCGACGTGCACAACAAACTCGGAGTAATCCATAACCTGAAGGGCGATATGAGGAAGGCCGCCGAACATTTCGAGAAGGCCCTTGAGCTTAACCCGAAATATACTGAGGCTTCCCTGAATCTTGCAGTCACCTATAATGACCTCGGAGAATACAAGAAGGCCGAGGAGGTATTTTCGATGGCCGCTCAGATCGCCCATCCCGACCCAAAGGCGATTGACCCGTTCATCGCCGGAAAACTCGCAAATGAACATTTCAAGGTCGGCAATCTCTACCTCGAGTTCAACATGAACGACGAGGCGATAGAGGAATATCGTAAGGCGATAAAGCTTCATTCCAAACTCGCCGACGTCCATACGAAGCTCGGAATCGCGCTCAGAAACAGGGGTAATGCCGAAGAGGCTATCGTCCACTTCATAAAGGCGAAGGTGATCAACCCCAAGTACGGACCTGCATGGGTACAGCTTGGCCTCAGCTATTACATGGAAGGGCTCACCGGCCTTGCATTCGAGGAATGGGAGAAGGCCCTTCAGCAGATGCCGAATCTGACAGAGGCCGAAAATTATCTTAAACTCCTGAAAAATAAGGGCAGATAATCCGAAGTGTCCCTGCTTGACGTAAGGGATCTTACAATCTACTTCAAGTCTCCCGGCGGGCCGGTCCCTGTTGTCTCATCTTTGGACTTTCACATAGGGGAATCGGAGATCTTCGGGCTTGCCGGCGAAAGCGGATGCGGCAAGAGCATCACTGCCCTTTCAATCATGGGTCTCCTCCCTGCAAACGCCTTTGCTACAGGGGAGATTCTCTTCAGGGGAAAAGACCTCCTTACACTCGACCCGGAGTCAAAGAGAAGGCTGAGGGGAAGCGAGATATCCATGATATTCCAGGAACCGATGACCTCGCTTAACCCCGTCCTGACTGTTGGATATCAGATCGCCGAGGTGCTCATGACCCACAAGGGGATGTCCCGGAAAGACGCGGTCGACAATGCAGTGGAACTGCTCCGGTCTGTCAGGATCCCCTCCCCTGAGACACGGGTTAAGGACTACCCGCACCAGATGTCGGGAGGCATGAGACAGCGGGTGATGATAGCCATGGCCATCGCCTGCAATCCCTCTCTCCTCATAGCGGACGAACCGACGACTGCACTCGACGTGACGATACAGGCCCAGATCCTCGAACTCCTTCAGGGGCTGAGGGAGGAACTTAAAATGTCGATTCTTTTTATCACCCACGACCTTGGGGTGATAGCCGAAAACGCATCGCGCATCGGCATCATGTACGCAGGAAGGCTCATGGAGACCGCCGCTGTCGCCGAGATCTTCAACAATCCCAGACACCCCTATACAATAGGTCTCCTCGAATCGATCCCGAAAGGAAAGGGCGTGCCGCTGAATCCGATCGGAGGAAGCGTGCCGCGCCCCGAAGAACTGCCGGAAGGCTGCAAGTACGCCAGCCGGTGCAGTTATAGGATACCCGCATGCGAAGAAAGGGAGCGGCCCCTCGTGGAGGTAGCGCAGGGACACTTTGTAAGATGCATCAGGACAGACGAGATAAAATGGAGCTTCTCAAGGTAGATTCATTAAGAAAGTATTTCGAAACAGGAAAGGTCTTCGCAGGCCGTAGTGTCCTGAAGGCGGTCGACTGCGTGAATTTTTCCGTTTTGGAAGACAATGTAGTCGCCCTTGTCGGGGAAAGCGGCTGCGGCAAGTCGACTGTTGCAAGGCTCGTTCTCAGGCTGATAGAGCCCACGGCGGGCAGGGTGCTTTTCAGGGGAAAAGACATCGCAACCCTCGACCGCACGGGACTGAAGTCTTTCAGAAAATCGGTGCAGATAATATTCCAGGACCCCTTCGCCTCCCTTAACCCCAGGCGGACCGTCTATGACGCGGTTTCAGAGCCGTTGCTAATCCACAGGACGGTGCCCCGCGCCGGCATGAAGGATAAGGTGGTAGAACTGCTTGGCGGCGTCGGTCTCGGCCCCGAGGTCATGAACCGCTACCCTCACGAATTCAGCGGCGGCCAGAGGCAGAGGATCTGCATCGCCCGCGCGCTCGCGGTAACGCCGGAGGTAATAGTTGCTGACGAGCCTCTCTCAGCGCTCGATGTCTCTATCCAGGCGCAGATCATAAACCTCCTCACTGAACTGAGGAAAAAGACAAAGATCTCTTTTCTCTTCATAAGCCACGATCTGCGCGTTGTCCACTATTTCAGCGATGCCGTCGGCGTGATGTACCTCGGGAAGATAGTCGAATATGCGAAAACGGACGACCTTTTTGACAGACCCCTTCATCCTTATTCCGAGGTGCTCCTGGCATCTGCACCAAAACTTGTGCCCGAAGAAGGGAGAAGGATTCGCAGGGCGCCGTTGATAGGCGAAGTGCCAAGCCCCGTCAATATTCCTCCCGGGTGCCCCTTTCATCCACGCTGCCCAAAGAGGTTCGAGCCCTGCGACAAGATCGTGCCGCAGCTCGAAGAAAGCAGCGGACGGCTTGTATCATGTCATTTATGGAATCCTTACGGTTAGAAAAAAAGTCGGTGATTCTTCAGAACAGTCTTTCGATCTTGGCCCTGACATCCCGGTCCTGCCAGTCGTATTCGCCGTAGAACCGTTCGACGATATTTCCATTTTTGTCGATGAGGAACGTCGTAGGAGTTGAAAACACCTTGTAACGCCGCGCTACCGTGTTGCCCTCGTCCATGAGAATGAGGAAATTAAAGCCCTTCTTGCCGACGTACTCCCTGACATCGCCGGCAGACCTGTCGAGAGAGACCGCAACGACCTGTAATCCCCTTGGCCTCAACTCCTGATAAAGCCTGTTCAGCGACGGCATCTCGGAGACGCAGGGAGGACACCAGGTAGCCCAGAAATTCAGCAGAACCACCTTGCCCTTCATTGATGCGAGGGAGACAGTCTCTCCTCTGAGGTCTTTAAGGGAAAAATCAGCCGCCTTCTCGATCACCGGACGGCCTTTGTCGCTGTCGGCAGGCGAATATGAGCCCATGGCCGTAAGAAGCACAAAGGCAGCGATCAGGAATATCTTCTTCATACTATTCATTATCAAGGCCTCACGCCTCATATTTTACCGTCTCACCGAAAATTTAACAAGACCGCTAAGCGTCAGGGGAAAACCTTTCCCGGATTAAGAAGGTTCTTCGGGTCGAAGACGGCCTTTATCCTTTTCATCAGATCAAGTTCAAGGGGACCTATCTCCATCGGGATATACTCGGACTTCGTCAGCCCCACGCCGTGCTCGCCAGAGATTGTCCCTCCGAGTTCGAGCGTCGCGGCAAATATTTCCTTCACAAGCCTTCGGGCCTTCTCATACTGCCCGGCATCGTTCCTGTCGACCATGAGGTTAACATGGATATTGCCGTCGCCGGCATGACCGAAATTGACGATCTTTATCCCGGTATCTTCGGCAAACCGCCGCAATCTTACCAGCATCTTCGGGATCATGCTCCGCGGGACAACGATGTCCTCGTTGATCTTTGTCGGCATGAGGTGATAAAGTGCAGGGGAGACCGCACGCCTTGCCTCCCAGATCTTTTCCCTTGCAGAATCATTCTCCGCCATGATCATTTCTCCACCGAGTCTTGTGCATATCTCAGAGACCTGCTCAGCCTCCTTCGTAATCGCCGAAGGGTGTCCGTCGAGTTCGATAAGGAGAATGGCCTCGGCATCTTCAGGAAGGCCGACAGGCTTATAGTTTTCGACCGCGCTCACCGCCTCTCTGTCGAGAAACTCAAGCGTCCTGGGGATGATTCCTTTTGCCATAATATGCGTGACGGCCGCTCCCGATTTTTCCAGGTCCTTGAATGTAGCGAGGAGGGTAATGACATCCTGGGGAAGGGGCAGGACCTTCAGTCTTATCTTTGTCGCCACTGCAAGGGTCCCCTCGGATCCGACGAGGAGCCTCGTAAGGTCGTATCCGACAACGCCCTTCGCGGTCTTCACGCCGGTGGTGATCACGTCTCCGCTGGGCAGAACCGCTTCGAGCCCCATAACATAGTCCCTTGTGACCCCGTACTTGATCGCCCTTGGGCCGCCGGAATTCTCTGCGACATTTCCGCCAATGGTGCAGAAATGCATGCTGGCAGGGTCGGGCGGATAGAAGAGGCCCTGCCATTCGAGCACCTTCTGGAGAGTGCCGTTGATCACGCCGGGTTCGACAAGGACCTGCATATTCTCCCTGTCTATTTCGAGGATCTTGTTCATCCTCTCGAGGCTCAAGACTATGGCGCCTTTTAAGGGGACCGCGCCGCCCGTCATGCCGCTTCCGGCGCCACGCGGGATGACAGGGATGTTGTTGGCAGAAGAAAACTTCATCACCGCAGACACGTCTGCCACATCCTGCGGCCATACGACGGCCGATGGCTGCTCCCCAAGGCCCGAGGCGTCGAAGCCGTAGCATATGAGGTCTTCCGGCTCGGTTGATGTCTTCCCTGGAAGGACTGCAGAAAGGTTATTCATGGCATCCAACTAAAAGAATTTACCGCAGAGGCAGGGAGAATAACAACTGCGGGATGCTCCTTCGAAAATTCTTGCGTCTCCTTGTGACCTCTGAGATTTCTGCAGTTAATTCTTCTGTCATCTATTCCACTCCGGCAAGCTGCATGGAGATCACCTTCGAAACGCCGGCCTCTTCCATCGTAATCCCGTAAATGTTGTGCGCGACGCTCATTGTCGTCCTGTTATGGGTGACAACGACGAACTGCGTTCCACCCGAGAGCTCATCAAGCATCCTTGCGTATCGCTCTGTGTTGGACTCATCGAGGGGGGCGTCAGCCTCGTCGAGTATGCAAAGAGGTGTGGGTTTGATCAGAAAACTCGCAAACTGGATCGCCAGCGCGGTAAGCGCCTTCTCGCCGCCGGAGAGCAGATGAATGTTCTGAAGCTTCTTGCCTGGGGGCTGGACGATTATCTCAATGCCGGATTCAAGTATGTTGTTTTCGTCTGTGAGCACGAGTTCCGCCCTTCCTCCACCGAAGAGCGTTGAAAAGATCTCGGCGAACTTGGCCTTCAGCGTATCATAGGCCTCCCTCAGCTTTTTCCTCGTCGTGCTGTTGATCTTCGAGATCGCCTCCTCGAGTTCGGCTATCGACTTAGTGAGGTCCTCGTGCTGGCCTGACATGAATTCATAACGGGCGCGGAGTTCGTCGTATTCCTCGAGCGTGCCGAGATTCACAGGCCCCATTTCCCGGATCTTCTCCCTCAGTTCGACAAGTCTTGCCTCTTCTTCGGCGGTCACCTCTACAGCCTCGACCTCCCCAATTTCCCTGCCGTAGTTGTTTCTGACGTTTTCTGCAAGATTTTCGAGCCTCAGCTTATGTTCAGTCCTCTGCACATCGAGTTCGGCAATACGAGATGTCACCGTGCCGCTCTGCTGACGGAGCGACCTCAGGCCCTGTTCGATAACGATTAGTTCCTCATTTTCCTTTTCGATTTCATCTTTCCTCTGCGTGATGTCGAGCCGGAGCGCATCCGCCTCCGACACAAGGCTCCGCAGTCGTTCTTCCTGCTCAATGACGGCAGACTGCCGTTCGGAGACCCTCGCGGTGATCGACTCCCGTTCGGCCAGAAGTTCCGTCTTCTTTTGACGCGCCTCTTCCAACGCCTTCAGGGACGACTCTATTTCATTTCTCGTGCCCTCAAGCCGCTCCCTCTTCGACGCTGCGAGAAGCCTGAGATCTGTCACCTCCGCACGGTGCTCCTCCATCTCGGACCTTTTCTGTGAGATACCTTCCTGCAGAAGACGGGCCTCAGTCTCACTCGTCTCTTTCTTGGTTTCGACAGACTGTATCTTGGTCCCGGTATCAGCGATGACGGCGCCCAGAGCGCCCTTCTCCCTCGTGATCTCTTCGACCTCCAGGTTAAGATACGCAAGCTTTCTGCTCACCCTCTCCTTTTCATCCGTGTATCTCTCTACGGACAGTCTGGACAGGGAGACCTCCTTCTCGATGCCGTTGATCGAGGCGTCGACCGTCTTTACCGCCTCTTCCCTCTCCTCGATTGTCTTTTGAAGTGCCTGAAGTTCGCTCGAGATCCCCTCGATCAGCTCCTTCTTCTCACTGATCGTCTCCTCGAGTTCCCTTATTTCACGCTTCCTCTTGAAAATCCCCTTTTCGCCTCCTATGAGGACAGCACCGGAGGGCTCCACCACCTCTCCTTCGAGTGTCGCAAGGATGTGCGTTCCGTCCTGCGCCCTCACTGCAAAGGCGGTCGTAAGGTCTCTGACGACCAGGACATTACCCAGGAGGTTCCCTGCCATCTTCCCGTATCCGTCTCTTATCCTCGCGAAATCGAGCGCCCTGCCCAATATCCCCTCCACGGGAGAAAGACCAAAGCTCAATTCCGGGGGGGCAGCCGGTATGAATGCCGTTTTCCCGATGCCCTTCCCCTTGATGGCGGACACGACACGCTCGATGTCGGCATTGGACTCCATCACAAAGGAATCGACCTTTTCTGAAAGAGCGCTTTCGATCGCCTTCTCATAGGCAGCGTCGACCTCAACTACGTCGGATATCGTCGCCAGGAATCCCGCATCGCAGCTGGATGAAATCAGTTCCCTCGTCGGGCTGTCAAAGACTATCTCCCTGAGAGAGTCGAGCCTCGATACCGAAGATGCGAGTTCCTCGCGCGCAGCAGAGTGTGACTTCAGTTTCTCTTCAAGCAGCGCCTTCCCTTCAGACAGTTCGCGAATGAGGATCTCTTTTTTCTCCTCCAGAAGCAGAAGTTCATTGCTGCTTCCGAGGATCTCGGATTCGGCTGCTGTTATCGACTGCTCGATCCCGGCGAGCACCTTCCTCGACTCTTCGGCCTCCCTGGCTGCCGAGGCCTCTCTCCTTTCGAGCGATTCGAGGGAGGATTGTTGTCGGGCGAGCTCGTTTCTGAGGCCGCTCGACTCCTCGGAGATTCTGAAAAGCTCCCGTCTCTTTTCCTCGATCATCTCCTCTTTTTCCGCAAGCTCCTCTTCTGCTGATCTGAAGGTCTCAACTTTTTCCTTCAGCAGTTCCGCATCGGATTCTATTTCATCGGCTATCCTTTCGCTACTGAGCCTCAGCTCATCGCACCGTGAGGTCAGGGAGGCGCTCCGCGCATCCAGCTCGGCCTCCTGTCCCTGGATCTTGCCATGGTACTCTACCAGATTGCTGATGTCGTTTCGGGCAACAGCCACGGCCCTCTCTATCTCGGAGATCTTCCTTTCCAGGGTCTGATAGTTCTGCTGGACGGCCTCGAGGGCCTTTTCCTTTTCGAGAACGATGATCCTCCTCGATTCGACCCCGTTTTCAATTTCCGAGATCTCGGAGCCCAGGAGCGCTTCCTTTTCCCTGAGCGACCCGAGTTCCTGCATGATCACAGCGTGGGCCTCGGTTACCCTCTGATACTCCCTGCCGGCGATTTTAAGTTCGATGGCATGCATCTCGGCAGAAAGCTTCTTGTATCGTTCCGCCTTTCTTGCCAGCCTGTCGAGGATATTGAGCTGCTTTTTCACCTCAGCGATGATGTCACTTACCCGGGTGAGGTTCGCCCGCGACGACTCCAGCTTCGAGAGGGCCTCGGCCTTCCTCACCTTGTACTTCATCACCCCTGCGACTTCTTCTATGATGAACCTGCGTTCGAGGGGTTTGGAATTGATAATCTCGCCGATTCTGCCCTGTTCGAGTATGGAATAGCTTTTGAAGTCAAGACCGGTGTCCAGAAAAATGTCCCTGATGTCCTTCAGCCTACATGGTGTCTTATTGATCATGTATTCGCTTTCGCCCGAGCGGTAGAGCCGTCTTGTGACCGTCATGACGTCGTCATGGCCGTTTCCGTTTCCCGAAGCGGCACCGTTCATTCCGGAAACTACCATCGTGACCTCGGCCATTCCCTTCGGCTTCTTCGAGCTGGAACCGTTGAAGATAACCTCAGCCATACTCTCGCCCCTGAGGCTTTTCGCGCTCTGCTCACCGAGAACCCATCTGAAGGCGTCGACGATATTGCTCTTCCCGCAGCCATTGGGCCCCACAATACCGGTGATCCCCTGGTTGAGGACAAACGAGGTCTTATCGGCAAACGACTTGAATCCTATTAATTCGAGTTTTTCGATCCGCATATTCAGGAGATGGACAAGAAATTATAAGCGATTTAGTATACCCTAAGATTAAATTCACTGACAAGGGATTTTGAGCCTGCCACTGAGTAGTCATGGCGTGCCAAATCGGCGATGAGCACAGCAAAAAAAGAAAGGCTCCGTTTCCGGAGCCCCTTGTCCGCGTTTACCGCGATGTTATCTCTTCCGTTCGACCTTGCACGAGGTCGAAGACTTCGGGTTTGACCCTCAGGTAGGGACGCCCAGCCTCGGAAATATCACCGTCTGAAGAATTATCCAGACCACGAAGACGGCGACGACTGTCAGGAGGTCGCTCATTCTATTTCTCTTTCTTTTCCGCTTCTTCTTTTTTCGCCTTGCCCTTCGGCGCCTTTACCGACTCGTAATCGACGAATTCCAGAATCGCCATCGGAGCAGAATCCTTTAGCCGGTTCCTCGTCTGAACGAGCCTGAGATATCCACCGTTTCTTCCGGCAAAACGGGGCGCTATCTCGTTGAACAGCTTGGACGCGGCTCCCCGGTCCGTCACGTAGGACAGGACCTGCCTCTTTGAGTGGACATCGCCCTTTACGCCAAAGGTAACCAGTCTTTCGGCAATCCTCTTAGTCTCCTTCGCCTTTGGCACCGTCGTCTCTATCCTCTGATTATCGAAAAGCGACGTCACCAGTGTCCGCAGGAGGGCTTTCCTCTGGTTGGCCGGCCTCCCGAATAATCTGCCATCAATTTTATGACGCATTTTCTTTGACACCTCCGGTATGATGTAAAACCGCTTCTGCGCTGGCGCTGTCAATGTCCAGCTTCATACCAAGGTGAAGCCCCATTCTGCCAAGGATTTCCTTGATCTCGTTAAGCGATTTTCTTCCGAAATTTTTTGTCTTGAGCATCTCTGGCTCGGTCTTCTGCACAAGCTCCGCAATCGTCTTTATATTGGCGTTCTTCAGGCAGTTATACGACCTGACAGACAGTTCCAGTTCGTCGACGTTCTTAAACAGATTGTCGTTCAGCGAAGAGTAGGAACTCTCCGCATGGACAGCCGCAGTTTCCTCCGTAGCCGCTTTTTCAGGCTCATCCTCTTCGAATATAAAGAGATCCATATGCTCTATGAGGATCGACGCAGCCTGAGAAATGGCCCTTTCGGGGGTAATGCTGCCGTCCGTCCATATCTCCATAATAAGTCTGTCATAATCGGTCTCGCGCCCCACCCTGGCCTTCTCAACCCAGAAATTCACCTTCCTTAGGGGAGTAAAGGCTGCGTCAACGGCAATCATGTCCACAGGGAGGTCTTCCTTGTTCAGTTCGGAAGAGAGATATCCCTTGCCTTTCCTTATGTATACCTCGGCAGTGAACGAAGCGCCCTTGTCGAGCGTTGCTATCACAAGGCCCGGATTCAGCACCTCGATCGATGAGTCGCACTGAAGGTCCGCTCCCGTAACTGTCTGAGGGCCCTTGACGTTGAATGTTCCAACCTTGGCCCCCTCGCCGTGAAACTTGAATCTCAGCTGTTTCAGGTTAAGGATTATGTTGATTACGTCTTCCTTGACACCTGTAATGGTCGAGAATTCGTGAAGAGCGCCCGAAATCTTGACCGCGGTGACCGCGGCGCCTTCGAGCGATGAAAGCAGAACTCTCCTTAGCGAATTCCCGATGGTAGTCCCGAAACCCCGTTCGAGGGGTTCCGCGATGAGTTTCCCGTAGGTACTGTCTAATGTCTCTTCATCAAACCTGATCTTGTCAGGAAGTTGAAAGCCTTTTTTCCTCAGATTCATAAGGCCTCCCATGTGCCTTAAATTTATATTACAATTTTAGGTTATACTGCTCAAAGAATCAGCTACACGGCACCCGAAGAGGCTCTACTTGGAATAGAGCTCCACTATCAGCTGCTCCTGTGCGGTAAGCTGGATGTCTTCTCTCGCCGGTATCTGCAGGATCTTCCCTTTAAAATTCGGAAAGTCGACTTCCAGCCACGAAGGAACTCCCCTCAGCTCTACCCTGGAAATACTGTCCTTGATGATGCCGATTTCGCGGCTCGGCTCCTTCACTTCGATCACATCGCCGACATGAGTCTGAAACGAAGGGACATTGACTTCCTTCCCGTTGACCATGAAATGTCCGTGCCTTACGAGCTGTCTTGCGCCAGTTCTGTTGGCGGCAAAACCCATCCTGTAGACGACGTTGTCCATGCGCGTTTCGAGAAGCTGCAGGAGCACCTCACCAGTCACTCCTTTTTTCCTCTCCGCTCCATAGAAATATTTTCTGAACTGCCTTTCGAGAATGCCGTAGGTATGCCTCACCTTCTGCTTCTCTCTAAGCTGTATGCCGTAATCGGACAGCTTGCCGCGACGCTGGCCGTGCTGTCCAGGAGGATACTGCCTTCTTTCAACCGCGCACTTCTCGGTATAGCATCTGTCACCCTTCAGAAAAAGCTTTTCCGTTTCCCTGCGGCAGAGCCTGCACTGCGAACCCGTATATCTCGCCAATTTACACCCTCCTCCTCTTTGGTGGTCTGCAGCCGTTGTGCGGCACAGGCGTCACATCCTTAATCAGGTTTATATCGAGCCCCGCCGCCTGAAGGGCACGTATCGCCGATTCTCTGCCGGCACCCGGACCCTTTACATAGACGTCCACCTGCCTCATCCCGAAATCAATCGCCTTTTTTGCCGCTGCCTCGGCTGCAATCTGCGCGGCATAGGGAGTCCCTTTTCTGGACCCCTTAAAGCCTAGATTTCCAGCACTCGACCAGGTAATCACACCGCCGGCGGGATCCGTGATCGTCACGATAGTATTGTTGAAGGTTGCCTGGATATAGGCCGCCCCGCTAGAAATGCTTTTTTTATCTCGTTTGACTCCTTTTTTCCTCTGAGCCATTACCTATGCCTCCTTCTTCTTTCCGACAACTGCCTTCCTGGGACCTTTTCTCGTGCGGGCATTTGTCTTCGTCCTCTGCCCTCTCACCGGCAGGCCAAGCCTGTGCCTCTGTCCCCGGTAGCATCCGATATCCGTCAGTCGCTTGATACTCATCGCTATGTCACGCCTGAGATCACCTTCTACCCTGTAATCTCTTTCGATAAGGGTCCTTATCTTGACGGCGTCCTCGTCGCTGAGGTCCTTCACCCGGACATCCGGGTTCACCTGTGCCTCTTCGAGGATCTTTTGCGAAAGCGCCCGGCCAATGCCGAAAATCCGCGTCAGGCCGATCTCAATACGCTCGTTTTTGGGTAAATCAACTCCAGCGATTCTCGCCAACTTAGACCTCCTTGAATAAACAGTGAAGAGTGAATAGTAAACAGTGAACGGCCACAGTCCGGTGCCTGCGGGCACCGTCTCTCATGCTTTTCACTGCTGACTGCTCACCCTTCACCATCTGCTATCCCTGTCTTTGCTTGTGTTTGGGGTTATCGCAGATCACTCTTATGACACCCCTCCTCTTGATTATCTTGCATTTTGCACATATTGGTTTCACTGATGAACGAACCTTCATAATAGCTCCTTAAATTATATTACGCTTTCCTTTTTATTTGAACCTGTATGTGATGCGACCCTTTGTAAGATCATAGGGTGAAAGTTCGATCGTGACCTTATCGCCCGGCAGGATTTTAATAAAATGCATCCGCATCTTGCCGGAGACATACGCAAGTATCGTCTGGCCATTTTCGAGTTCGACCTTGAACATTGCATTGGGCAGGGTCTCGATTATCGTCCCCTGTACCTCTATGTTGTCTTCTTTTCCCATTGGAACAGTTATAATAACTTTCTCAATTAAATTTAGTCAATATTACGGGAGCATCTCCCGTAACCAGCACCGTGTGCTCGAAATGGGCCGATCTCCTGCCGTCGGCAGTTACGGCAGTCCATCCGTCGTCGAGTATCTTCACTTCGTGCGTACCAGCATTCACCATCGGTTCGATGGCAAGCGTCATGCCCCGTCGCAGGCGAGGGCCGTGCCCGGCAACTCCGTAATTTGGGACCTGCGGCTCCTCGTGCAGCTCCCTGCCGATGCCATGCCCCACGAAAAGACGAACAACCGAAAAACCGTTCTGCTCGACATGTTTTTGAATCGAAGCAGAGATATCGTACAGACGATTGCCCTCTCTGGCATTGCGAATTCCAAGTGCAAGCGATTCCTCGGTCACCTTTATCAGTCTCGCAGCCTCGCTGTCCACAGTGCCCACCGGAACGGTAATCGCCCCGTCTCCGTAAAATCCGTCCATGTAGACACCGAGGTCTACGCTTACTAAATCTCCGTCCTTGAGCCTCCGTGACGATGGTATCCCGTGCACAACCTCCTCGTTTACGGAAGTGCAGATGCTCGCCGGATAACCCCGGTATCCCTTGAAGGCAGGCTTTCCGCCCAGCGCCCTGATGCGCTCTTCGCCAAATGCCTCCATGTCCTTCGTCGTCATGCCCGCCGCTATGGTGCTCCTGAGCAGGCCCAGCACCTCGCCGACTATCCTGCCGGCGCGCGTCATCTTTTCGATCTCCTCGGGGGATTTCAAAAAGATCACATCACTCCGGATACTCTGCGACGGCACACCTCTTACCCACGTCTTCCCCTGATCTTCCCCTTTTTCAGGAATCCCTCATATGAGCGCGTTACGAGATGCGATTCCACCTGTGATATCGTGTCTAGTCCAACTCCAACGGCTATCAGAAGAGATGTTCCGCCAAAATAAAAGGGCACTCCGAATCTTCTTATCAGGATCTCCGGAATAACGCATATTATCGCAAGATAGATGGCTCCGACGAAGGTCAGTCTCGAAAGAACCCTGTAGAGATACTCGGAGGTCTTCTGTCCCGGCCTTATGCCGGGCACATACCCGCCGTATTTCTTCAGGTTATCAGCGATGTCGACGGGATTGAAGACAATCGCGGTATAGAAATAAGCGAAAAAAAAGATCATGCTCACATAGAGAAGCGTATAGAGGACAGTTCCGGGGGCCAGCTGCTTTGCGAATGACTGCACCCAGGGCACGGGGATGAAGCCCGCCACAGTAGCCGGAAACATGATTATGGATGAAGCGAAGATCGGGGGAATGACCCCGGCCGTATTAATCTTGAGGGGCAGGTGAGTCGATTGTCCGCCATAGACCTTTCTTCCTACCACCCTCTTTGCGTACTGCACGGGGATCTTCCGCTGGCCTCGTTCAAGATAAATGATCGCGCCAACAACGGCAACCATCATAAGTATGAGGAAAATAACGAAGAAGAGCGAAAGTTCTCCTGCCTTAACGAGTCGTACTGTGCTCACGATGGCGTTTGGAAAACGCGCGACTATTCCTGCGAAGATGATGAGCGAGATGCCGTTTCCGATGCCTCTTTCGGTGATCTGCTCTCCGAGCCACATGATAAATGCGGTCCCGGATGTCAGCGTTATCATAGTGACGAGGCGGAACGCCCAGCCGGGATTCTGAACGAACTGCCCTCCGGACATGCTCTCAAGTCCGACGGCTATGCCAAAGGACTGGATCGCCGCTATGACAACGGTTCCGTACCTCGTATATTTCGTTATCTTCTTTCTCCCCTCCTCGCCCTCCTTTGCCATTTTCCCTATTGCGGGAATGACAACCGTGAGAAGCTGCAGGATGATGGAGGCGCTGATGTACGGCATGATGCCGAGCGCAAAAATTGTGACCTTTGACAGCGCGCCCCCCGAGAACATGTCGAAGAAGTTCATGACGGCGCCGCCCTGCTGGGTGAGGAACTTGCTCAGTGCATCGCCGTTTATCCCCGGTGTGGGAATATGGCAACCCACCCTGTATATAACGAGAAGAGCCAGGGTGAAGAAGATCCTGCTTTTCAGTTCTTCGACCTTAAAAATATTCTGAAAGCTCGAGAGCGCGCCCAAGTTATATTACCTCGGCCTTTCCGCCAGCGGCAGCAATTTTTGCCGCGGCCGATTCGCTGAAAGCAGATGCCCTTACGGTAACAGGCCTTTCGATCTTCCCGCTGCCGAGCACCTTGAGACCGTCTTTCAGGTCCTTGACAATATTCTTTTCCCTTAACAGTTCGGGAGTGATGACGTCTATGCCTGTCAGGCCGTTAATCTTATCAAGATTGATAATCGAAAATTCGACGGAAAAGTTATTTCTGAATCCTCTCTTCGGCAGCCTCCTCTGCAGCGGCATCTGTCCGCCCTCAAAGCCGAGGCCGACCGTTCCGCCCGATCTTGCCTTCTGTCCTTTATGTCCCTTGCAGGACGTCTTCCCGTGTCCCGAGCCAACGCCCCTTCCGACCCTCTTGTTCTTCCTGCGGCTTCCAGCAGCCGGCTTGATATCTTCGATCTTCATAATATCGCTACGCCTCCCGACTAATCTTCCACTTTTTCAACGGCGATGAGATGCGGTACCCTGCTAATCATGCCCCGCGTCGCCCCATCATCCTTCTTGGTGACAACGGTGCCAATCTTCTTCAGTCCGAGCGCCCGCAGCACCTTCCGCTGCTTCTCGGAAATACCTATATGTCCTCTCTTAAGGGTTATTTTCACCATATCACGCATTCGCCTCCTGCGTTTCTTCTTCGCCCCTTCCCCGGAGTTTTACAACCGACTCCGGGTCCTTCAAATTTATCAGTCCGTTGATGGTAGCCTGGACCGTATTGAAAGGGTTATGGTTACCGAGGGATTTAGCAACGATGTCCTGAATACCCGAAACCTCCAGGACGGCCCTGACGGCGCCGCCCGCGATGAGGCCGGTGCCCTTTTGAGCCGGGTTCATTACCACTGCACCGGATCCGAACTTGCCGATGATCCTGTGAGGAATCGTACCGTCCTTGAGCGGAAATTTAAGGAGGGATTTCTTCGCCTGTTCTACGGCCTTTCTGATGGCCTCCGGCACTTCTGACGCCTTACCTTTGCCCATGCCCACCGTGCCTTCGCCGTCGCCGACCACGACAAGGGCGCTGAACGAAAACCGCCTGCCGCCCTTCACCACCTTGGCCACTCTATTTATATATACAACCTTGTCTTTCAGGTTTAAACCTTCAGGGTCAATCCTTCCCACCTTACCTCCTTGAACAATTTTCGGTCATTAAAATTCCAGTCCGGATTCTCTCGCGGCCTCAGCAAGGGCCTTGATCCTGCCGTGATAGACATATCCGCTGCGGTCGAAGATGACTTTTTTTATCCCTTTCTCAAGCGCCCTCTGTGCGATCAGGGAGCCGACCTCTTTTGCTGTCTTACAGTTGCCTTTGTGCTGCTTCAGATCCTTAATCGCGCTGTCGAGGCTGGAAGCCGAGGCCAGAGTGCGGCCCTCGGTATCGTCGATCACCTGGGCATAGATATTATTCAGACTTCTGTAAACAGAGAGCCGACATCTCGCTTTTGTCCCGACTACTTTCTTCCTGATCCGTTCATGCCGCCTTTGCCTGCTTTCCTGCCTGCCCTTAACCAAGATTGCCTCCTAAAATTTATCCCGCAAGGGCGATCCATGAATCGCCCCTACTTCAAATCATTTTTTCCCTGTCTTGCCGACCTTAAGCTTCAGCCTCTGACCCGAATGCCTTATGCCCTTGCCCTTATACGCATCGGGTTTCCTGAGAGAATTCAGGTTCGCCGCTATCTGACCTATCTTCTGTTTGTCGATACCCGTCAGGGTAATCTGCGTCTGCTTCTGGTCCACGGCTGCGCTTATCCCTTCAGGCAGCTGAAACTCCACGGGATGAGAATAGCCGAGGGAAATGATGATCTTACTTCCCTGGACCTGGGCCCTGTACCCGACGCCTACTATATCAAGGACACGCTGATACCCCTTTGTTACACCATCGACCATATTCGATATGAGGCTCCTCGTCAAGCCATGCAACGCCTTTACTTTCTTAGTGTCGTCGGCCCTTTCTACAACGATTTTATTTTCCTTCACGGAGACAGCAGTCTCGGAAGGAAATTCCCAGGCGAGCTCGCCCTTGGGCCCCTTTATCTTTATGTTGTTCTCCAGCAGCTTCACATCTACGCCAGCCGGAATATCCACAGGTTTCTTCCCGATTCTCGACATCCTACCTCTCCTTTACCAGATGTAGCAGAGCACTTCTCCGCCCACTTTTTCCCGCCGGCATGCCTTGTCTCCGAGGACGCCCCTCGAGGTCGAGAGAACTGAGATGCCGACCCCGCCAAGAACGGTGGGGATGCCGTCTTTATCGACATATACCCGTCTGCCCGGCTTACTTATCCTCTTGAGGCCGGAGACAACCGGGCCGCCGTCCTGGGTATACTTGAGCGTGATCCTCAAAATGCCCTGTTTCTTGTCCTTCAGTATCTTGTAGGCCCTGATGAACCCTTCCTCTTTCAGGATCTTCGCGATATCGAGTTTCATCCTGGAAGCAGGGATATCGACTTTTTCGGCCTTTATCATGGCGGCGTTCCTGATTCGCGTCAGCATGTCTGCTATTGGGTCAGTTAACATCAATTCACCTCTACCAGCTTGATTTCGTCACTCCGGGGATCTGCCCGCGGAGAGCCAGCGTTCTGAAACAAATACGGCACATGCCAAACTGCCTGATGTATGCCCTCGGCCTGCCGCAAACTTTACACCTGTTGTGGGCCCTCACCTGGAATTTAGGCGGCCTCTTCGACTTTTCTATCATGCATTTTTTCGCCATATAGTACCCCCTAATTTCTGAAAGGGATGCCGAGATAACGAAGGAGGGCCTTGCTCTCCTTGTCACTCTTCGCCGACGTGCATACAATCACGTCCAGTCCGTGCACCATTTCGACCTTGTCATAATCAATCTCGGGAAAGATGAACTGCTCCTTCAGGCCGAGGGCATAATTTCCCCTGCCGTCGAAGGATTTTCCCGATACGCCTCTAAAGTCCCTGATTCTCGGCAGGGCTATGCTTATCAGCCTGTCGAGAAACTCGTACATTTTGTCGCCGCGAAGTGTAACCTTGCACCCAATGGGCATGCCCTTCCTGAGCTTGAAGGTGGCGATCGACTTCTTGGCCTTGGTCGCTACAGCCTTCTGGCCGGTGATCATCCCCAATTCCTTCTGTGCGGCGTCGAGAAGCTTTATGTTCTGGATCGCCTCGCCGAGACCTACGTTGAGCACGACCTTCTCGACTTTCGGCACCTCCATGATATTCCCGTAAGAGAAGTCCTTCATCATGGCCGGGATGATTTCTTGCTTGTATTTTTCCTTCAACCGTGGAGTCATGCTCAGTCGATGACCTCCTTGCATTTTTTGCACACCCTGTGCTTTGCGCCACTTTCAACTCCCATGGCGCCAACCTTCGTCGGCCGGGTGCACTTCGGGCAGACCAGCAGGACATTCGACAGATGGATCGGGGCCTCCCTTTCGATGATTCCCCCCTGGGTGTAAGTTCTGTTCGGCTTCATGTGCTTCTTAATGATATTGACCTTCTCTATGATAATGTTCTCTTTGCCTCTGTCGACCCTGAGCACCCTTCCTTTTCTTCCTTTATACTTGCCTGCGATGACCTGCACCGTATCTTCTTTTCTGATTCCCAAGCTCATTTATCCTCCTACAGTACCTCTGGGGCGAGAGAGATTATCTTCATGTAGTCTTTCCATCTGAGCTCGCGCGCCACCGGCCCGAATATTCTCGTGCCTACGGGCTCTCCCTGCGGGTTGATGAGTACTACGGCGTTCTGATCGAAACGGATATACGATCCATCCGGTCTACGCGCCTCTCTCTTTGTGCGCACGACGACCGCCTTCGTAACGGACCCCTTCTTTATATTGCTATCCGGCAGGGCCTCCTTGACGCTTACGACAACAACGTCGCCCAAGCGGGCATACTTTCTGTGAGATCCTCCGAGTACTTTCACGCACTGTACCCTCTTGGCCCCGGAATTGTCTGCTACTTCGAGCATGCTCCTGAGCTGAATCATTTCGCCTCGCTCCCCGCAACCGTCTTCATGACTTCAAGAACCAGCCATCTCTTGTCCTTGCTCCTCGGCCGCGTCTCTATGATCTTCACATCATCGCCGATCTTGCACGCATTCTCTTCGTCATGCGCCTTGAACTTTGCCACTTTTTTCACAGTCTTCTTATAGACCGGATGCTGGAAGTGTCTGGTTACGGCAACAACGACGGTCTTGTCCATCTTATTGCTGACTACTTTGCCGGTATACGTTTTATCAGTCATCTTTACCTTCCACCACTAATTGTTGTCAATGAGATTTCCATCTACTTTCTGCTCTTTTCCGTGATGACCGTGAGCATTCTAGCGATTTCCTTCTTTATCGCCCTTATCCGCATCGGGTTCTCTATCTCGCCCGTGGCCTGCTGGAACCTGAGATTGAACAGCTCCTTTCTCAGATCCTGCTCCTTATGCCGTAGCTCCTCTGCGGTGATCTCTCTCATTTCGGAGGGTTTCATATCACATTCTCCTCGCGTCTTACGAACTTGGTTGCGATGGGGAGCTTATTTGAGGCGAGTCTCAACGCCTCTTTTGCAAGCTCCTCATTCACCCCGGACATCTCGTAGAGGATTCTGCCGGGTTTCACGACGGCGACCCAGTACTCCGGGGCACCCTTCCCTTTTCCCATTCTTGTCTCGGCAGGCTTCTTCGTGATCGGTTTGTCGGGAAAAACCCGGATCCACACCTTGCAGCCCCTTTTGACGTGCCTGGTGATCGCGATTCTCGCCGCCTCTATCTGCCGTGACGAAACCCAGCCGGGTTCCATAGCCTTCAGCCCGAACTCGCCGAAGGAGACATCGGACCCCCTGTAGGCCTTGCCGTTCATGTTGCCCTTCTGCATCTTCCTGAACTTTACTTTCTTAGGCATCAACATAACAAAGTCCCCTTATATGGTCGCTGCTTCCGTCGCGGGTTTAGAAGCCTCGGGCAGCACGTCGCCCGCATAAACCCAGACTTTCACACCTATGATTCCGTATGTTGTCCTCGCCTCTGCGAAGCCGAAATTTATGTCGGCCCGAAACGTATGCAACGGCACTCTTCCTTCGCGGTACCATTCGGTCCGCGCTATTTCCGCGCCTGCGAGTCGTCCCGAGCATGTGATCTTGATCCCGAGCGCCCCGAAACGAAGCGCCGAGGCAACCGCCTTTTTCATCGCCCTTCTGAAGGCGACCCTCTTTTCAAGCTGCAGAGCGATATTCTCGGCAACAAGCTGGGCGTCGATTTCGGGTTTCCGGATTTCCTTGATATCCACCGAGGCCTGTTTGCCGCTTATCAGTTCCAGGTCCTTGCGGAGCTTCTCCACTTCGGAACCCTTTTTTCCGATGATGATCCCCGGTCTCGCCGTGTAGATGATGACACGTATCTTCTGGCCAGCACGCTCTATCTCGATCCTTGAAACACCCGCATGAAAAAGCTTCGCCTTGATCTCTTTCCTGATTGCGATGTCTTCAAGCAACTGATCGGCATATCCCTTCTTCAGATACCATCTGGAATCCCAAGTCCTTGTTATTCCTATTCTGTTCCCTATGGGGTGCGTCTTCTGGCCCAAAATTTCCTCCTGACTATTTTTCTGTTAATATCAGTGTTATATGGCAGCTTCTCTTTTTTATCACGTTCGCCCTGCCCATCGCGCGCGGTTCCATCCGCTTCATCGTTGGCCCCTGGTCCACGTACGCCCTGCTGATGACCATCGATTCCGCGTCGGCGTTCGCATTTTTCTGCTCAGCGTTAGCCATCGCCGACTTCAGTATCTTCTCAATAAACCTCGCCCCCCTGTACGGCATGAAGCGCAATGAGATGAGTGCGTCGCCCGCCTTCTTCCCCTTGATGAGGTCGGTTACTCTCCGCGCCTTCCTCGGGGTAATTCTCGCATGTCGTAAAATCGCCTTTGACTCCATGATCAACCCTTTACCGTCGTAGTCTTTGCCGAGCCCGAATGGCCCTTAAATGTCCTCGTAGGTGAAAATTCACCCAGCTTGTGCCCGACCATGTTCTCAGTGACATATACCGGAATAAATTTTTTCCCGTTGTGTACGGCGAAGGTGTAGCCGATGAATTCCGGAAGGACCACTGAGCGCCTCGACCATGTCTTGATGAGTTTCTTCTCTCCCGATGTGCCCATCTCCTTAACCTTCTCCATCAGATTCGCATCAACGAACGGGCCTTTTTTCAATGACCTTGGCAATTTACTTCCTCCTCTTCACTATGTACACGTCGGTCCTCTTGTTATGTCTCGTCTTCACGCCCTCGGGCTTGCCCCACGGGGAGCACGGCGGCCTTCCTCCCGAGCTCCTCCCCTCTCCACCGCCAAGCGGGTGGTCAATTGGGTTCATCGCAACGCCCCTTACATGAGGCCTCTTGCCTACCCATCTGTTCCTTCCCGCCTTGCCGTAGGAGACGTTCTCATGCTCGGGGTTGCTCACCTGTCCTATAGTTGCCATGCAGCCGGCAATCACCTTCCGGACTTCACCCGAGGCCAGCTTGACCTGACAGTATTCCTGGTCCTTGGCGATAAGCTGCGCTGACGAACCGGCGCTCCTCACCATTTTGGCGCCCTGTCCCGGCCTCAGCTCTATGTTATGGATAAAGGTGCCCAGCGGGATGTCGCTCAGGGGAAGGGCATTGCCGTTTTTGATTTCCGCGCCCTTACCCGAGGAGACCTCATCGCCAATGTTCATGCCCGCCGGAACAACTATGTACCTTCTTTCGCCGTCCCTGTACTTGAGCAGGGCTATGCGCGCGGTCCGGTTGGGATCATACTCGATCGTCTCGATGACCGCCGGGATGCCAACCTTGTCCCTCTTGAAATCTATAACCCTGTACTTCCTTCTATTGCCTCCGCCCCTTTGCCAGGCCGTCAC
Source organism: Thermodesulfovibrionales bacterium (assembly GCA_033853975.1). Lineage (GTDB taxonomy): Bacteria > Nitrospirota > Thermodesulfovibrionia > Thermodesulfovibrionales > UBA6898 > JAWOKY01. Next base: position 2,117 of record JAWOKY010000054.1, on the reverse strand, counting down.
GCAGCCGCTGTTATTTCTTCCGCCCGTCTTCTTCAGCGGCCTCACCAGAGACTTCAGCGGCCTGTCCGAAGTTACTTCGGCATAGTCCATTACAGAGCGGAACCTCTTGCCTGGTGATGTCGGATTATATTTTTTTATTCCCATTATGCACCTTCGATAAAGTCAAGTTTTTCACCCTTTTTGAGGGTGATCAAGGCCTTCTTCCTGTCTGACGTCTTGCCAGTAAATTTCCCGTATCTCTTCCACTTACCGTGCCGCTTTATCGTTGCGACCTTTTCAACCTTCACCTTGAATATCTCTTCTACAGCCTTCTTTATCTCGAGCTTGTTCGAGTCTCCTGCAACTTCGATAAGGACCTTGTTTTCATTTTCCTTCAGGCTGCTGCCCTTTTCCGTGAATAAAGGTCTCTTGATCACCGTGTATATGTTCTTCATTTCTTGCCAGCCTCCGAAAGAAGTTCCGCAGCGCCCCTAGTCATCAGCACCCTGTTATGCGACGCCACGTCGTACGAGTTGAGATCGGAAACCCTCCTTACAGAGACGCCGGGGATGTTCCTTGAGGAAAGGAACACCGCCTCGTCATGCTCGCCGACAATAATGAGGGTGCTCTTCCCCGCAAGTTCGAGCCCCTTGAGAATCGACACCATCTCCCTGGTGCTCGGCTTCTCCAGGCTCAGCGAATCGACGACCGTTACCTCTCCGTCCGAAAGCTTTCCCGAAAGGGCCGCCTTCAGAGCGAGTTGACGGGCCTTCCTGGGGAGGGAATATGAGTAGTCGCGTGGCTGCGGCCCAAAGACAATTCCGCCACCTCTCCAGAGCGGCGAGCGATTGCTTCCCGACCTTGCGCGCCCCGTATGCTTCTGCTTCCACGGCTTTTTCCCGCCACCGCTTACCAGCCCCTTTGTCCTGGTGGCATGGGTCCCCTGCCTCTGGTTCGCAAGGAAGTTGACCACGGCGCTGTGGACAACTCCATCTTTCGCAGCAACACCGAAAACCTCATCGGGCAAGGTAATCTTGCCAACTGCGTTGTTATTCCTGTCCTTTATCTGAAGTTCCGGCATGTCAGCTATCCTTTCTGATTTCCAGGTATGTACCGTTCGATCCGGGCACCGCGCCCAGAATGAGAAGGACGTTCTGTTCCGTCTTTACATCGACGACCCTGAGGTTTTTTACCGTAACCCTTTCCGAACCCATATGGCCGGGCAATCCTTTGTTCTTCCAGACCCTTGAGGGAAAGGAACTGGCCCCGATCGAGCCGGGAGCCCTGTTGAACATCGAGCCATGAGAGCCGGGGCCGCCCGCATAATTATGCCGCTTCATAACGCCCTGAAACCCCTTGCCTTTCGAGACGCCGGAGACCGATACGACATCACCCTTCTTGAATCTTTCGACGGTCAGCATCTCGCCGACCTTGAGGTCTCCCATAGGGAATTCCTTCAACATCCTGTAGGCAGCGAGTCCTGCCTTCTTGAACACCCCGCCCATCGGCTTGTTAATATTTTTCGCCTTCTTTATCTCGGAAAAACCGATCTTCACGGCCTCATAGCCGTCTCGCTCCCTGGTTTTGACCTGGACCACACAGCATGGCCCGGCCTCGACCACCGTGACAGGCATCATCCTGCCGGAGTCGTCAAAGACCTGAGTCATTCCGAGCTTCCTTCCCAACATCCCTGTCATAGCTTTATCTCCACATCCACGCCGGCTGCGAGTTCCAGTTTCATAAGCGCATCAACAGTCTGGGGCGTGGCATCATGTATATCGATAAGTCTCTTGTGGGTCCTTATCTCGAACTGCTCCCTCGACTTCTTGTCCACGTGCGGAGACCGGAGCACCGTTATCTTGCTGATATACGTCGGCAGCGGTATCGGCCCGGCAACCCTGGCTCCAGTCCTCTGCGCCGTGTTCACGATCTCCTTTAACGACTGATCAAGGACCCTGTGATCATATGCCTTTAGCTTTATTCTTATTTTTTGATTCACGGTCACTCCAAGACCTCTGTAACGACTCCGGCACCGACCGTGCGGCCGCCCTCTCTGATTGCAAACCTGAGTTCCTTTTCCATCGCAATCGGCGTGATAAGCTCAACCGAAAGCGATACGTTGTCTCCGGGCATCACCA
>JAWOKY010000053.1:0-26188 GCA_033853975.1 Thermodesulfovibrionales bacterium | reverse complement strand
AAGATTTATACGGAGGCGCAGCCTCCGCTGAACTTCGCTGAAAAAGGCAAGCTATCCGGCCTGGCGACAGAGGTGGTTCGTGAGCTGATGAAAAGGACCCACATTCGTGCAGATATTCAACTTGTACCATGGGAAGAGGGGTATAAGGCGGTTATAGAGGAGTCGAATGTGGCTCTTTTCTCTGTTGCTATGACGCCGGAGCGTAAACCCCTCCTCCGTTGGGTGGGTCCGATCGCATTTTCGAATGCTAATTTTTACGCCAGAAAAGGTTCGAACTTCGGTATACGATTCCTTGAGGATGCAAAAAAAATTTCCACTATCGTCGTTGTAAAGGATGATTACAAGGAGCAACTCTTAAGAAATGAAGGGTTCTCAAACCTCGAAAGCGTGGCTACGCAAGAGATCGCCGTACGGAAACTGCTGGACGGCAAGGCGCAACTCTTTCCCTTCAACGGCATCGCGATGCCGGCCCTGCTGAAACGGGTGAATGCTACGATGGACGATGTGGAGAGCGTGTTGAACCTCTCCACGAACATGCTGTATATCGCTTTTTCGAAAGGCACGTCGCCCGAGTTGGTTGCCCTGTTGCAGAAGACGCTTGATGAGATGAAAGCCGAAGGAGTCTTCAGCAGGATCTACGCGAAATGGCTTCCCACCGAGATGCCGCCGGGGATCGTCAATATGGTGACTGAGGAATATCCGCCCGTGACCTTCATGAAGAATGGAAAGGTCGTCGGTTTCGTCACGGATATCATCAGTGAGATCTGTACCAGGCAGGGTATTCCGGACAACATCCGTTTGACGTCCTGGGATGAGGCATACAAACTGGCCCTGAGTAATCCGAATGTGGTGCTCTTCAGCGCGGAGAAAACGCATAAACGGGAGAAGCTGTTTCAATGGGTAGGACCGGTGGGGGAAAATAGAGCGATCTTTTACGCCAGGAGGGGTTCCGGCATCAGACTGAACAACATTGACGATGCGAGGAAGGTGGCTGCCATCGGCACAACATCCAACTGGTTTACCGAACAAGACCTCAAAAACAGGGGCTTTACAAATCTGGTCAGCTCACGACTGCCAACCGACAATGTCCGAAAGCTGATGAGGGGGGAGGTCCAGCTTTCGGTCTTTACTGATATCACCGTCCCGCAGATTGTAAAGGATGCCGGATACACCATGGACGACCTGGAACCCGTCTATACCTTAAGCAGCACCTATTTTTACATTGCGATGTCGCTTGGAACACCGCCGGAGATGGTTAGGAAATGGCAGTCAACCCTGGATGAACTGAAAAAGGATGGTACATTCGAAAAGATATACAGGAGATACCTTCCCCATGAGGATATGAATGGTCTGCTCCGGAAATAGAAAGCGGAGAACAGATAGTCAGTCATAGGGTCTTGGTCCTATGGGGCTTTCGGGTTTGGTCCCGGCGTGTTCAATCCTCAGATGAAACAGTGATTCTTTTTAAGGGAAAAAGGCAAGATGAGAAGCTGGAGCCGCCACGAAGGCTCCCTTAAAGAAGTCCCGGGCTCCGGATGCCCGGCGTTACAGTATTCTTGCTCCCTGTTCGGCCAGCCGGGATCTGACACTGTTTTTCAGGTTGAGATAACAGAAATTCTCTTCGTTGATGAAATGGCTTATCAGGTATGCGAGCCCGTTGCTTGAAGCGTCGAGGTATGGCGTGTCTATCTGGTTAAGGTCACCCGTCAGGACAATCTTGGTTCCCTCGCCACACCTCGTGATGATCGTTTTGACGTCGATCGGCCTCAGGTTCTGAGCTTCATCGACAATGAAATATCTTTTCGGCAGACTTCTTCCCCGGATATAGGTCAGCGCTTCTATCTGCAGGATTCCGGAATCTATCAGGTATTGGAAGCTCCTGTATCGGGATGCAGGACTATTATCCTTCATCTGTTCCTTCGGAGTATTTACGATGACCTCGAGATTGTCGAAGATCGGCTGCATCCAGGGTGCAAGTTTTTCGGCCAGATCGCCCGGCAAATACCCGATGTCATTTCCCATAGGAACGACTGGTCGGGAGACGACGACCTGCTCATAGAGAGGTGATTTTTTTGTGGTCTGATGTACTGCCGCGGCAAGGGCCATGAGAGTCTTGCCGGTCCCTGCGGCGCCGGTTAGTGCGACCACCTCTATCTCAGGATTGATGAGCGCATCGATAGCGCACTGTTGTTCTGCGTTTTTTGCAGTTATGCCCTCGAGCGATTTGCCGTTCCTGATTTTTGTTTCCCGGTCCTTGCCCTGGAGGCGGAAGACGTCGTCGTCGATCTTCATATATCTGACTGAAAGGATGCTCTCTCTGCAGTCGTTATTACGAAGAATCCCCCCGTATAATTTGAATATCGAGCTCTTGTCGTTAAGATAGTCCTCCGCACGGAGGCCGCAGGATTCTGCTTTTATCCTGACTGCCGTATCTTTTGAGATAAGTATGACGGGCATCGACCTTCCGTTTTCATCTCTGGGTTTTTTTTCAAAGACAGAGAGGGCCGTCTTAATGATCTGATTATCCTTCTTATCGTCAAAAAGTACAGGCGATGTCGTATTCATCGTTGTTGCGACGGAGAGAATACCCCCTCCGTCAAGGGGAATTCCGGAAGATATCGGCCCACGGCACCTGAGGCCGTCTATAATTCTGAGAACCTGCCGGGCAGAAGCCGCGATTTCTCCATGCCCCTTTTTCAGGCCGTCCAATTCTTCAATGACTACAAATGGCAAAACAACGGAGTTATCCTCGAAAGAGAAAATGGAATGTGGATCGTGGATGAGGACATTTGTATCCAGCACAAAAACCTTCTTTGCCTTCATGTCCACTCCAGGAACGACATGGCTTAACGGCCCGCTTACTTGGGTTGCAAAATTCATACGCTTCTCCTTTTCTTTTCTGATGAAATGCGGAAAACCGCAGGATGCAGGCGATGCAAGAAGGGACCAGAACATTGCAGCCGGTCGTTGAAAGATACGGCTGCCAGGCACTGTGTGGCAATATCTCGGTGAGACGATATTTCTGCCATCAGATAATACCATTATAGCCGAAAATTGTTGCAGCAGAGCATTGTGTCAGGAAAAAAAACAGGGGGGATGCGACGCTTTCAGGACAAAGACCAATAAAGAAGAAGCGCAATACCTTCGCCATAAGCGGGCATTAGATTAATTCCAAGTGGTAGTTCAGAGCTGTTGGGGGAACCAGGCCGCCTGGCAGCTGACCCATCCCTATTTCCCGCGACTCACGGCGGGATGAACAACGCCGGATGATCCGCCGTCTATCTCTCCGGCCGGAAACAGCGCATTCTCTTTGATGTCCGGGCATAACGGTTTCCTCTGGATCCATTCAGCCCCTCTCTTTGTCAGTCGCAGGATATCGATGGGAGGCCCCACGGAAAAAGGGTCCGCGGAAATTTCCATTCCGACAAGATCACGAACAGCGGTGACAGGATCGGCATAGTAAAGGAAAAGCTTGTGCTGCTCAAGATACTCCCTGATCGCCTCCGTCCGGCCCTCGAATATCGTGGTAAGGGGCTCCTGACAATCTCCGGGGCAGTCAAAGCGTCCGATCTCAAATGACAGAGCCCCCGAGGGAGAAATGACCAGCCTGAACGTCCTCGCCATTAGTACGAGTTCCCCGTTGTCGAGCCCGCCGACGATGATCGTCTGTGCCGGATGCATGACAAACCTTTTAAGGAAAAAAGCGGTGTCCTCCTGTCTTGCATTCTCAGCAATCCTGGCAAGACTCTCTACGAGTGCCGTTTCCAGGTCCTTTACCTTATCCCCGATCCTGCTATTCCCTCTTAGTGCCCCGGCAATGATCTTCCTGAGATCGAACTCCGAATAGACATCGCCGGGGGATTCAGCCGGACCGATACCGGCAGAACCGGCAGTCGCAAAGAAAAGGTTACCTGCCTGAACAATTTTACATTTCGTAATGCTCCCCGCCACACCCCCACCGCTCCCCGGTACCATCGTTGTCCTGCTGTCGGCGCCTATTACGATTTCGTCGTCATCCCTCACTGCGACGATTGAAGTTGCAAAGGCAGTAGAATAGCCGAGAGACAAAAAAACAAGTATGCTGACAAGGATACGCATGCAACACCCCTTGCTCTATGATAAAAAAAATCCCGCAGGCGTGTCACCCTGCGGACAGGGTCAGGGGAGTGTCCTTGTGAGAGTTATCCGCCTCCAAAGGAACAAAGAGAACCTCGCGCCAGCAATGATTTCAATTTCCGGTACTACGATGATGATCTTACCTCTGTAGGGGTGACTTCCACCTCCCTCTTTTCCCCGTCTCTAATAAGGGTAAGCTTCACCGGCTTTCCTATGGGCCACTCGGAAAGAAACCGGTGTATCTGATCGACACTGATAACAGGCTGCCCGTTGATAGCGACAACAAGGTCACCCACCCGCACCCCGCCCAGCCGTGCCGGGCCGCTCGGCTCCACAGAGAAGACCTCCACCGCCGATTCGGCCGGAAGATTATGAAAGCGCGCCAGACGGCGGTTCACAGGACGCTGCTGCGCGGCTATCCCCAGATATCCCCGACGCACGCGCCCCTGTGTAAGAAGCTGTGAGACCACCCACTTGGCGGTATTTGACGAAATGGAAAATCCAATGCCCTGGGCCATCATGATGATGGCTGTGTTTATGGCTACGATATGCCCGCGGGAATCAAGAAGCGGTCCGCCGGAGTTGCCGGGATTGAGCGGAGCAGTGTGCTGGATTATGTTTTCTATCAAGCGGCCTTCCCGGCTCCTCAGTGCCCTCCCGATTGCGCTCACCACGCCTGTCGATACGGTTGACTGGAACCCAAAGGGGTTGCCGATAGCGATTACCAGTTGGCCTACGCGCAAGCCGGAAGAATTGCCCAACATGGCATAGGGCAGGCTGGAGCCGCTGGCGCGGATGACGGCGAGGTCGGTGGCAGGGTCTGTTCCCACAATCGCTGCGTCCAGGGTTGTTCCGTCTGTCATCGTGACCGCGAGTTCCTGCGCACCGTGCACCACATGGTCATTGGTGAGGATATATCCATCAGGGGCGATAATGACGCCCGAGCCTGCCCCTGCCTGCTCGGGCTCTCTTCCGAGCAAATCCTTGCCGGTTGTGACGCTCACCACCGCGGGGCCTACGGCATCCACCACGGCGATAACAGCCCGCGAATAAGCATCGAGAAGCTCAATATCGGATTTTTCCGTATCTTTCAGCTCGCAGGGGGCCTCAGAGGCCTTCACTGTCTCTTCGCCGTTAATGAACCTCAATGCGCGCTGCCGGATGTCGTTGTCCATTTTATTTGCTGCTCACGGATGCCCCGTCGTCTCAGGTACATGCTGTACACCACATTTTCGGAAATTGTCGAGTGTCAATATTGACCTTTCTCTTTTGGCAAACACCACGCCTCCGAGAGAATATCCTCTCTCTCCTGTCTGATACCTAAAAGGTAGCAACGACACTGTCGGGTGTCAACAACATGGGGCGACCCCGGGGCCGGCCGGTGCTCTTGCCGGTTGACGCGGAGGGGATGTTCTTGTACTCTGGAATTACGATTCGTCTTAAGGTTCTCTCTCTGTGGAGTATTTTTGAGGCGGATAAAGTGCAACAGAATCCCTGGAGATTTGAGATTACGCCCTGGGGCGTAGGTCACTGAATAATGATTTCAGGAGGATGCGATGGCTGAAGAAGGCAAGAAGGGAAATCCTGCAGTTGTTGGCCTTGGCGGGTTTGGCATGACGACACTGATCCTGCAATTTCACAACCTCGGTCTGGTCGGACTCGGCCCGGTCATCTGGATCGGTCTTGTATTCGGCGGCACCGCCCAGTTGATCGCCGGACTGCTCGAGTTCAGGACAGGAAACAATTTCGGCTTCTGCGCCTTCAGCGGCTACGGGGCCTTCTGGATTTCACTCTGCTTTTATCTGATCTTCGGGACGAACGCCGATCTGACGAAGTCCTTCGGGACCCTGTTGTTTGACGGCCGCGGCCTCGGCATCTTCCTTCTGATGTGGACCTTTTTCACCTTCATCCTGTTTATCGCCTCCATGAAACACCATACCGTTCTTGCACTGCTCTTTCTTACCCTGCTTCTGGGCTTCATCGGCCTGGACCTGAAAGAACTTGCGGGCAGTGACATCGCCGGGAAGCTGGCAGCCTGGGATCTCATCGTATGCGCGTTGCTTGCGTGGTATCTGATGGCTGTCACCATATACTCCGACTCAGGCATAAAGATGCCCGTGGGCAAGCCCTGGATCTGAACCCAATTTCTTAAGGGAACATTCGCAGGCAAAAATAAGAAAGGCATCGTGCATCTGAAACGGTCCCTCGGGTGCCGACCTGCAGGGACCGGTGCACACAGTTACGATCGAGCCGCGAGGCCTGCAGCTATCCAATAATTCGGTGAAAAAAAGGGGCTGTCTATTTCCCCGAAACCGCCGTCTGATATTGTTGAAGAAGTCCCGGATCATCTATTGAGCCGTGATGATGCACCTTCCTCCAGCCATCGGCGTGTCTTCTGAAGATGCGGTTCGTACGAATCGCCAACCCGATCCTCTGGCCGTCCTTTTCGAACTCTCCCCGTTCCCTGCCGACTGCGAAAAAAATATCCTGAAACTCATGGATCGTATAATCAAAAAACCCGACCTCACGCGGGCAAGACAAAGGAAGTGATCGTCATAGTATTCCCTCATCTTCAGTAATATCATATAAGTAAGGGAGTGCAAAAACGCCCGGGTTTATTTTACAAGCAACTGTAGCAGAGGAAGAAAGTGTTGCTTAATGTCGAGAAAGACAGACGGAGCGCCGGTAACAGAAGAAGACATCCGACAGCGTTACTGTCCAGACAGGCAATGTGCGGCGGCCGAAGAAATACCGTAAGGAGAAAAGACGACAGAAAGACATGTATTTTAGTGGACAACTACGGCCTTCGGCTTTTCATATTCCTTCTGCTTCTTTTACTTCTGAGCATATCCGACGCATATCTGACCCTCTCACTGGTAGGAGTATATAAGGCAACCGAGCTCAATCCGATCATGGCACTTTATCTGGAACACGGAAGTCTCACTTTCTTCCTTGAAAAATTCCTGTTCACTTCAGTGGCGGTCTTTATTTTCTGCGTCTTAAGCAATTTCGCTGCCGCAAGAATCTCCCTTGCATTGGCAATAATACTTTATTTTGGCCTCGTCTGCTACGAACTGGATATGATGCGTAATTTTCTGCCGTAGATCCTGCCCGAACCGCACCTTCAAAGGACCTCCTACCTCCGCACGGCGATGATCAGAAGGACGAGACCGTCTGCGATCATGAAGAGGTTGAGGACGGCGCTTTGCGCGTGAAGCCTCCTGAACCTGATCCTTGCAGGGTCGTCGGCCGAGGCCTCAAAGGTACGCACCTGCTGCTTCACCCTTCTTGCCTCGGGGTAGAGCCTGAAATTTACGTACATCGATATGATCACCGCAAGACAGACGAGAACAAGGGAGAGCCTGTAGATGAGAGGCCCCCTGCCGGCAGAGGAGATGAAAAACAAAACCAGTGCAGCGGCGCTGACGACGAGGGTAAAGAGGAAGTACGACGGAAAGAGCTTCCCCACAATCTCGCCAGCAGCGTCCCTCGGATAGGATCTGAAGATGACGGGCGTAAGGATGAACGTAAAAAGGGACATCCCGCCGACCCAGAGACTCAGCACTATAATATAGAGGTATCCGGAAAGCATCTTCATGATATGCGTGTGTCCCGACAGGACAGGCGGTTTCTTCCCCCGTAAAATTGATGAAAGGACTGCTTAACCACGAAGAAGTATGCCCTTCAGCCTTTCGGCATATGCCCTGCTTTTGTCATCGCCTGAGACGATCTCGATATCCTCCGGCCTTTCAACACCGAGGCCGAGTTCTGCGGCCCTGCTTATCTGCTCCTGCTCGAAGATCCTTCTTCCCATGATCGCCTCGTTGCTTCCCAGGTCCTTAAGGACAGCCAGCCCTGCCGCGTCGACCGCGATCCGGTCGGCGCCCGCTATGATGACATCGGCCCGCTTCTTCCTGCCGGTCATGGGGCCGCCGTCGACGAAGGCCTCGACGCCGTCAAGCACGATAAGCGACGGCGAATAGGCCTGGTTTATCTCCGCGACCATCTTCCGCATCGACCTGAACGACGAGTGGAGCTCGGCCATGTTGCGCTTATGGGTGATGCCGACGGAAAGCTTAAGGGACATGGTAAAGACACCGCCGTAGCCGTGCGTCTTGAGGCAGCATGTCGATACAACGCATTCGGCGTCGAGCACCGGCTTTGCGACATCGAAGCCGTCGTTCCAGTGGCTCTGCGCCGGCCGCAGCCTGATCCATTTCTCCCTGGGGAGGTCCTCGAAATTTATAAGCCCCACGTTTTGTTCCCTGCAGATCTCCGCAATGCCCTTTTCCCTTATCACCTTCGCGGTCGCGGGAGGCCCGCTCCGCTCTCCGATAGTCAGTGAGGCCGCGCCCATCTGCCGGAGATGACCGATCAGGGCGACGAGTGTTTCGTTATGAGTCGAACCGGGGTAGGGATCTGCTGTATTGAAATTCGGCTTGATAAGGACCTGCCTGCCTCTGACGGGGTTGGCGCCGAGGAGGTCGATGGCGGTCTTGACGCCCTGCGCCCTGTCGGAGGTACGAACGACCGCAACGACGGCGGATCTCCGTTTTCCCCGTGGGCCCTTCTTGCCGGCTTCCGAAAGTTCCTTTCCACAAAGACCTGACATCGACAGCATCACCCCCGTTGAACCTATTATGAACTCCCGCCGGTTCATCGTTACGTCCTTCTCCTTAGATGCTATCACATACGGCCGTTGCCGGCCAACCCTGTCTCCGTCAGAAAAAGGCCCGACAGGGCAGGGCTTGCCTTCCGCTCGTCCTTTTGTTTAGTATCCATAACCATGAAATTCATCTCTTTTCGAAGGAGCATTGCGATGTGTCTTTTCAGAAGTCTGTCTTTGCCCGCGGTCTTCGCGCTTATACTTCTTTTGTATCCCGGTGTCGCCCCTGGTTACGCGGTCGAACAGCCCGAAAACCAGACTGTCCGCGCTGAGCTTAAAGGCGAGGTATCCAGTCTCAATATAGGGTTCGAGGCGTCTTCGGACGAACTCGCAGCCATCCTGAATCAGATGATCAGGAAGGAGATTTACAGAGGCTCCACAAAAATCGGCGGCCTTACGGCCGAAATCCTCAGGAACGGGCCGATTTCCGTGACAGCGGCCGACAACTACGTCTATCTTACGATGCCGGTCATCATGTCTTTAAGCTACGAGGGCTTCAGGGCGCCTGCGATCTCCTCGAAACTCCGATTCAGGCTGAACGCCCGGATCACCCCCGACTGGAGCCTTCACGCCGAGATCTACTACCTTGGGCTCAGCGATCTTTTGGCCGAGCAAGTCGGCATAGGCCCCTTCTCGATGAAACCGCGAAGCATCATGGAGGGCATCACGGATCCGCTTCAGAGGGCGATGTCCGATCTTATTAGCAGAAAGCTCAACGAAAGATACTCCCTGAGGGCTGAGGTGGCAAAGGCCTGGAACGCTGCACAAAAACCGGTCCTGCTCGACAAGAATTATAGCACGTGGCTTAAGATAACCCCTCGGGAGGTAATTCTTTACCCGCCTTATGCAGCAAACAACAGGGTCAGGCTGAGTCTCGGACTCAGATCGTTCGCCGAGGTCGTGGTGGGACCGGAACCGGCGCCGACTGCCCCTGTTTCGCTGCCCCCGCTCAAGCTTGCCAATAGCGGCGACAGGGGCTTCCGTCTCGCCCTGAATACAGACCTTTTCTACAGGGAGATCCTCGGCATCGCCGCTCCGCTTCTTCTGAACAGGGAGTTGGGGTCCGACGGAAAAAGCATCATCCTGAAGGATCTCGACATCTACGGCAAGGACGACAAACTCATGATCAAGGTTGAAACAAGAGGTTCGTACGAAGGGGTTTTCTATCTTACGTGCAGGCCTTCGTTCAACCAGCAGACAAATGTCTTTTCCGTGGAGGACGTCGATTTTGACATGTCGACGAAGAATATCCTCCTGAAGGCCGCAGGCTGGCTTCTGCACAGCAAGATCAGAAATATCATAAGGGAGAAGATGAACATGGACCTGACGCAGAGACTCGAGCAGGCCCGCGAATCGGCCCAGAAGGCGCTTGGGCAGGTGAAACTTGCCGACCACGTCTTTTTGAAGGGACAGGTCAACACGATAAAGCTGCGCGACGTGCTGGTACAAAAAGAAAAGCTCTGCATCCAGCTTTATACGGAAGGAGAAACAACCCTCTTTCTGAGATAGGGATCCGGACTTAAAAAAGGCAGGTGCGTCGGTTTACTCAGGCCTTACAGGTCCATGTTTTCCCGCCAGTAGCGATACTCATAGGGCCATTCCTCCGCCCTCCACCGGATGAGGGCGCACATCCGCTGGCGGAAGGCGTCTCGCCGTTCGACTATGTCGGCCGGCACCTCGCCTAACTGCCAGGACCGGACCAGCCTCCTGCCGAGGCTGAGTGCTTTTTCCTTTACCTCTCCGGTGAAATCTCCTTCCGGCATCGCCGACATCGTGGCCTGGACATCTCCGACAGGTATGATGCCCGTCGTGATGAAAAAATGGTCCATGTAAGCTGTTACCTGCTCGTCATCGCCCCCACCGGAGGTGACGACCGATGCGCCGTACTTTCCCCAGAACTGCATGCAGTGGATCACACCGCAGCAGCGGTCCATGAAGGCCTTCAGCTGTGCGCTTACGTTGAGGATGTAATTGGGGCTGGCAAGTATCAGTCCGTCGGCCGCGGCGATCTTGGCCTTGATCTCCTCGAACCGGTCCTTCTGGGTGCAGCGGCCTTTCCTGTGGCAGGCGTCGCAGGCCCTGCAGGGAAGCACCGTGTCCCCCTTAAGGACTATCGTCTCGATCTTTGCGCCTTCCGACCTTGCGCCCTCGATGACGTAGTGCAGAAGCCCTGCGGTATTGCCCCTTAGCCCGTGCGGGCTGGCAAGCAGGGAGATGATCTTCATGGGTGTCCTCTTACGGTTTTCAACGAATTTGAAATAAAGTATAGCATAATCCGATCATCGGCCGGTGAGGCCTGCAACGTCTGGACTCCGCCCTCCGCCGGCTGCGTCATTGAGGTCGAGGCGCGAGCCTTTTTGTCCATGAAACGAGGCCCTCTATGAGTTGTCTGATCAATTCCCTGGTCTTTGGGTCGGTCAGCCTGCCTTGTTCATCGATCTTTTCCTTGGCATAGGGTACCATCACTTCCGGCTGGTTGAGCGCAAAGCAGCTCAAAAAAACGAAGCATTGCCGCAGGTGGTACTGCGCCCTCGCAGTGCCTATCATGCCGACCGAGGTGCCCATCATCGCAACCGGTTTATGTGCAAAGGCGTTGTCTTCGTAAGGTCTTGATGCGGCGTCGATCGCGTTTTTAAGACCCCCCGGGATCGAATAGTTGTATTCAGGTGTGGCGATGAGTATTGCGTCTGCTACCTGATTTTTTAGGAGCCTTTCCGCAGGCTTCCCGCAAAGCCGAGAATCCTGAAAACCTTTTCCATATCATCGCCTCCTGATTGAGTCTTCCTGGCCGAAACAGCCATGGGATGATTGTCCTTCAAATCAGCGGCGTGCGCAAGACTCCGCGGATTTACAAAAATTTGCGATTCTTAAATCACACTTAACCCACACTTAAGAGATAAAGGGATAGGATAAAACATCAAACATATCAAAGGAGGAGACACTATGAGAGGTTTTAACCGTTATTCCGTGCTGGCTGTCGCTCTTTCCCTGGCGATGCTCCTTACCGGTGTGCTTGCCGAGGCGCATCCATTTCACGACAGAAGCGGAGGCGCAATGATGGGGCACCTGTTGCGGGGGCTCGATCTGACGGCTCAGCAGAAGCAGCAGATCAAGGGGATCATGCAGCAACACAGAGGTGACCTGCTTGCCGGAAAGGTGGCAGTGCTCCGGGCCAGACAGAATCTGATGAGTGTTACGACCGGCAGCACATTCGACACAAATGCGGTGCAGAATGCATACGGTGCGCTGGCCACCGCGCAGGAAAATATGACTGTCCTGCAGGCCCAAATCTTCAGCCAGGTAATGCCGGTGCTGACCCCCGATCAGCAAAGCAAGGTGAAAGACAAGATCGCGAAGATCAACGGACGGATGCAGCGTACAATCGACAGGCTTCAATCGAAGTTGAGCTCACCGTCCGCGGGCAACCAGTAAAACCTTCTGAGGAGGAGCCGGTAAAGGGGTGGGCGATCGGCCCGCCCCTTTACCACAATCGAAGTCACCTAAGGACGCAGTTTTTGAAAGGATGTCCCATTTCTTTCCAAAAAGAGGAGGAAGTCAGTCCTGCTTAAACTATCCGGACCAAAATGCTGCTAAAAATAACCAAAACGGCGCTTTGAAGTTTTTCCAGGTTCGCACTATATTTAAATCAAAAGAAGGAGTAGTAGACGCTGGTTTTTCTTGCTTTAAGAACGAGAGGTAAAGGTGATGGAAAGGAGGCGAGGCTATGGAAGCCAGAGAATATTGCAATAGCATAACCGCTGAGCTGTCCGGATGGAAGACGAAGATGGATGACATAGTCAGCAAGTTCGATCGTGCGCCATCCGATTACAAGAAGCGGCTTATAAATGAAGTAAAGGACCTGCACAGGGTCTCCGACGAGCTTGGCCACAGGATCGAAGGACTGAAGAAGGAATGTCTGAGGGACTTTGATCGAGGAAAATTATGAGATAGACAAAGCAGTCGGATTACAGGGTGGGCCAGATCCGAAGAGGGTTTGGCCCTTTTTTTGTTGGACCCTCCGTCCCCGGGATCTTCGATTGCGACTGCAGTGAGGGAAGAAGCTGCCTCGTGGTTCCCACGACGCAACGCATGTACAATATGAGGAGAGATAGCAGGGGGCGCAGGAGCGGCTTCTCTTTCTGAAATCAGAGGCTATAGCTAGAAAAAAGGAGGAGCATGAAAGCGTTTTGGAAAAGCATCGGTATTATGCTTATGCTTTTTTTATGCAGTACCACGTCATTCGGCGGCATAAGAAAAGGACCGTATCTGATATACGAGGGTTCGAACACATCGATGACAGTACTCTGGCAGACTGACGCCACAGAGGTAAACGTAATCCGGTGGGGGACAGATACTACTTACGGTATGAAGCAGAGCACAAGCGCCGAGTACGGTGACCACCAGCACAAGGTCGTCATCTCCGGCTTGCAGCCGAACACCAAATACTATTACGAGGTGGATGGATACGGTTCAGGATCGTTTCAGACTGCACCTGATTCGAGCGCGAAGTCTGTGAAGATCCTGTCATACGGGGACACAAGGAGCAGCCCGGCAAACCAGGTGCTGGTCGTCACCAGGATGCGGACCGCTTATGTGGCAGATCCTGCCTTCCAGAGCATCGTCCTGCACACAGGGGACTGGGTGTCAGGAGACGATGAAAGTTACTGGACGTCGGAGTTTTTCCTCAGGACAAACCCGCAGATGCACGCCTTTCAGTCCGAAGTACCCATAGAGGGCGTCAGGGGAAACCACGAAGGAGCCGGCAAGACCTTCAGGAAATACTTTCCCTATCCGTATGTCAGCGCCTTTTACTGGTCTTTTGACTACGGCCCTGTGCACGTTGTGGTCCTTGACCAGACCACCAGTTACACCCCCGGGTCGGCGCAGTATCACTGGCTTGTCAAAGACCTCGACTCGACTACCAAACCATGGAAGATCCTGATGTTTCATGAGCCGGCGTGGAGCGCCGGGGGGCATGATAACGACACCACCGCCCAGAAATACCTCCAGCCGCTTTGCCGGAAGTACCGGATCGATCTGGTCCTCAACGGACACAATCACTATTATGCCCGCGCTATGGTTGACGGGATACCGCACATCACCAACGGTGGCGGCGGAGCTCCTCTGTATCCACCCGATCCGACTCACCCGTATATCGTAAGCACCGACGAGTCGTTCAGCTACTGCGAGATCAACATCCAGGACGCCGCACTCACCTTGACCGCACGGAGGGCAGACGGTTCAGTGATCGAAACATTTTCTATTGACCACCGGAGCAAAAGGGGCAAACCTTGATACGATCACATCGTCCTTCAGTCGCCGCTTTTTTCACATGACTTGAATCGGCCGTTAGGGTAAAAGCTTATCGGAGCGAACTGCTTGCAGTGCCGGCCTGCTATTGTGGCCTCGTCGGCGAGATCGCACATTTCCAAGGGTGTTCTGCCGACCGGATTCAAGAAACGCCCCTGTGTTAAAATGACGCTATGTCTGAACATAATTCAAAACTGGTCTATTCGACGGATGGCTCGGTGCCGGGGAAGGAAAAGCAGGCTGCTCGTGATGTCCCGGCAGCTGCCGGGTCCGCCAAATCCAGAACGATTGTACGCCTCGACCGAAAGGGCAGGGGTGGCAAGTCAGTCACCATAATAGAGGGTCTTCAGCTTTCGGCCAGGGAAAGAGAAAAACTCCTGAAACAGTTAAAGGCGAAACTGGGTACCGGGGGGACGGTTAAAAACGGCTCGCTCGAAATCCAGGGAGACCATTGCGATACGGTCATCGCCGAGCTGACAAGGCTCGGCTATAAGCCGAAGCGTTCGGGAGGATAAGAGGCGCCTTTCGGGAAGGTGACCTGGCAAATGTGTAGACCTGACCCTTGGGGCCTCTTTCACCGTCCCTGGAAACGCACCTTGTGACTTGCCTCGTCATGAGCAGTAAAAATGAGTATAATGAATCCTATGGCCATGTTTAATAATTGGGCTACCATCTCGACGGTGCCGTGGTTTCATGCTCTTGCGCCCTTTTTACCGATTCTTTTGCTATGGGAAGGCTTTTGGAAAGGACTTGCGCTTTGGCACTCAGGAAGGCGAGGGCAACCGTGGTGGTTCGTGATACTGCTCGTCGTCAACACGGTTGGTATACTTGAAATCATCTATCTCTTTGCCGTAGCGAAACTGAAGTGGTCAGAGCTTTTCAGCAGGAAAGTGTAACAATCAGATCAATCGCACAACCGGTTCTTCGGGCCTTATCTTTTGATCCGTTCCGATGAAGAAGTAGAGAATCGAGCCGCCAACCGCAGAAAAAACACGACGAGAAACCAGATAATTCCCACTTTTACTATTGAATTGGTTTCCTCGTATCTGCCGGAAAGATTATGTCCGTGGTAAAAAACAGTTTGGGGATATTGACCCATGTACCGGGTTGAAGGCCAATCGTTTTCTTGTGACATCCCTGCAATCCCTCTTTTTCAAGTCTCATGCCCACTTTGTTGATTATCGCATCTACCAGAAGAACCTGTACGATAACGACCATCACCCAAGCAAGACAACTGATTATCATCACCATCCATGTTATTTCAGGCCTGTAAACAATGAAAGAGTGCACAAGGTACACAAGGGCTAATAGATCTGTCAGTGTCATTACAATGCGAAGGGGAGCATAGATCGTTGTTTCTTCATAGCGTCCGCAAGTGAAAAGCTCATTTCCCCATTTCTTTCTGTATTCTTCCCATAGCGGTATTTCCGGCAGATTGGCGGATGCGTTTTGTTCCGAAGACCAGCGATACTGTTTAAAGTATGCCTCCAGGCCGGCACAGTACTCTCCCGCCCTCGTTATCCGAATTTCCCCTGCCAGGACCAGGTACATCAGTCCGCATGAAATAAAGCCAAATCCCAAAAAAACAAACATGCCAGAAACAGAATGCATATTGAACAGGTATACCGTAAACGCCAATATGACGACCAGAATGGCTAAGCCAAATTTGGTAGCGTCATGCTGAAGTCTGAAGCCATCCGTCCCTTCCTTGCTGGCGTGTTCACAGGCCTTCAAATACAGGGAAAACTCCCCTTCAAGTGACTTGCTCTTATTCGCATCAATAGCGGCCTGCGAATATATCTGATTCAACCGTTCCTTAAGCTCGGCGATCTTATTTTTTAGTGCGACATTTTCGTCTTCAAGCATTATTGCCTCTGTCCAATCTGACACGCCCTATCGACAGGTAAACATATCGTCAACCTCGGATGCCTTTTACCAACAACCGCGCCTTAATTTCAGCGGTATAGATTTCTGCGGCAATTAATGAAATTATTGCAACCGGATCTGCGAGTATTACTACACGCACACTACCGAATCTTCAATGCCGTAAGGGTTCTTAACGTATTTGTCCGCTCGCCAGTCATTTTCCCATATTTTGCCATCAATAAGATAACGGAACCGGTATTCCTTCCCTGGATCGAGCTCGAGGGTTATAGTAAAGTCACCGTTGTTCACTTTCTGTAAGCAAGTGGTTTCCTTATCCCAGTTATTAAAATCCCCTACTATGGTCACCTTCTGTGCCTTGGGTGCGGCCTCTTTCGGTAGTCTGAATGTGCAGTAGCACATTTTGGCCGACTTTGAATACTCTTTCCTGATTCCAAGAAGGGGTTCAGCTTCCTTTTTCGCCGTGCTTACAGATGCTTTCAAGCTCTTGGTGGCGGGTTTCTTTGTCGCTTTGGCCTTAGAGGCGACGGAAGATTCTTTTACGACCTTCGGTTTTTTCATTTCTCAATTGACCCCTTTTCAAAGATTGTTAATCAAAAGTATAGCTCATCAAACTGAAAAAAGAAGGTTGAGAATTATTAATAAATTTTAATTGGACCTCACAACTTCTTCATCAGTAAATTCAAAACTTCTTCATAATACCCTGCTATCTTTGGAAGAAATTGCTTGTATATGGCCTTAGGAGGTGCACCATGAGTTGTCCGCATTTCAAAGAGGGATACTTTGGCATTTGTGTTGCCCCGAACGCCGTTCATGTCCCCAGTATTGCAGAGATGGAGAAATTCTGTTTCAAAGTGCGTTATGAAAACTGTCCGAATCTGGAGCACATCGAAGGTCTCGACGAAGCAGAGATGATCTCTCGCCGCTTCGATGATTCTACCAAATACCGGTTGAAACAACCGTGACCGCGATGCGGCGCAGCCACAGGACCAGGGCAGCAGTTGACCGCTGCTTTAATTTATGAAAAATTCTGACGATATAAGAGCTTGAAGAATCTCGGAAAGTTGATGCCCCATTTCAGCTGCAATCTTCTGGCCTCCTGTCGGTATGCAGAGAGGTCCCGGCAGATGGAGGGGTTCTGAAATCCAAAGACTATGGCGTTTCCATCTGACTCGCTGAGTATGAGTTTAAGAGTATTTTTTGCAAAGGCTGCCTTGACCGTGGCATACAGGGCGGAAAAATTGGCACTTGGGCCGGTCCATAAATTGGCGACTAAGATCCCGTTTTCACCCAACCGTCCACGACATGAATTCAAAAACCCCTCTTCAATCATTTGAGAGGCAGGCCCGTCTTCATTAAATGCGTCAACCAGGATGAGATCATAGCGTTGTCCGCACTCCGCCTGCCGTCTTATAAAATCCTGCCCTGAAGCGTTGATAATCGCGAGATTCGGGTTTTGCCTCGGTATAAAGAAATAGTCGTGCGCCAGGCTGATGATCTGTTCGCTTATTTCGACCGCATCGATTGAAGCCTCCGGACAGCTCTGAAGAAGAAAATTGACCAGAGACCCTCCGCCAAGGCCTATAAGCAGGACTGATTTTGGATTGCTCCGAAACACCAGCGCGCTCATCATCGCCTGACAGTATTCCATCATGAGGGTGTCAGGCTGATCGAGGCGAATACGGCTTTGTATAACGGCATCTCCAAAGGAAAGACTCCGTATTCCAGCCGCGTCGGCGATCCTGATCTCCCCTAAGCCGTCCCTGCGACGGCAGATTACCTTCCCGTAGATCTTCTTTTTACTCACGTTTATGTCACTCTCTATCCCCGGTAGTATTGTCTGGTGGGTCTCTCGAAAAAAGATACCAACAGGAGACCGGCGATAAATCCCCCGACATGACCCCACCACGCTACGCCCTCGCCGGATGAGGGCAATACCTGTGCAACTGTACCGGAAAAAAGCTGAAGCAGAAACCACCACCCAAGGAAAAAGACCGCTGGCAGCTCTATGAACCAGGGGATGATGAATATCGGGATGAACGTCAGGATTCTCGCCCGTGGAAACAGGACGTAATATGCACCCATGACCCCTGCGATAGCCCCTGACGCCCCGATGACCGGCATAGCGGATCGGGGGCTGAAATGAATATAGAAGATGCTTGCAAGCACGCCAACGATCAAATAAAACAGGAGGAATCTGGCATGCCCCATACGATCCTCCACTTTGCTGCCGAATATCCTGAGAAACCACATGTTCCCCAGGAAATGAAGCCATCCTCCATGCAGAAACATCGTGGTCAGGAAAGAAAGGTAGTGAATCAGGGGCAAGTGATGATGATGGCGCTTTGTATATTCGAACGGGACGATTCCAAAATAATAGGTGAACTGCTCAAGGAGTTCCTGTGGCAAGGTCGTCTCAAACCAAAAGACGATCCCGCAGAGGATGATGATACCCCATGTCGCAAGGGGGAATCTTTTATTGGGGACGGTATCTCGAATGGGTAACATAGGAAGGCGTTATATCAGGCAGAAACTACTGCAGCTTTTCACCGCATCTCTTGCACCGACTTCTGAGGATATCCCCGCCGAGATGTCTTCCGCATGAGGGGCAGCGCCAGTTCGTGGCAGTAAAGCCGATGAAGCCTGCGATGCATAAGGCCTGAGCTGCAAAAAGGTCCCGCGAGGAGAACTCTCCGAAGATGTCCGGCCGTTTATGGATCACTGCAACAAGTAAAACGAGAAAGAGGGTGATCGCAACTGCAATAATCTGGCGTGTCTGACGTTTTCTGAATTCCTTCTTCACTGCATGTACCAACAAAATCCGGTCATCATAGCCTCCGACAGAGCCATTAGAAAAACTTCTTATTTGCACCGCTTTGAGGCATCACCGGACCGAAAAAAACCACCAATTTTCACGCATTTCATTTAATGCGCTAATTTCTCCTATAACCTGTTTGAAAATATTGAAATCGCCATTTCACGAATCGCACACAAAATTTCACGAATTGTGATTTCCGACTATCGGATTGCGCATATGGTGCAATTTTCCAAACGACAAATCAATAAGTTACCGGATTTATTTTCGCATATCTTGCAAACTTTTTGCACATAAAGTGCAAGGAACCTATAATTGTTGCGCACAAAGTGCAATTTTCTGCGAGCCAGAAGAGGGGTCAGCCCTTGACATAGGACAATTCCCTGTCAACTTGGTTGATCAGGGTGCGCAACCAACGCCTCTTCCCAATCTCCTCTTGCAGTCTCCGACAGGTCTTCGTAACCGCTGAGTAACTCAGGCCGGCCTCCACAAAGGCGCGATATCGCTTCCTGGCATCACTTTTCCTTCCCCTAACCAGGTCTAATAATACCTCCGTGCTTACCAGATTGTCCCCCTTGCCCGACAGATATACACGATAGCTGCTGTAACGGTAGTCTTCCGGCTTTCGGACCAGCCCGGCTCGCGCAGGATTCAGATGAATATATCTGCTCAGCTCTCCAAGGTAACTGTCCCGGTCGACGATGATCGACTTGTATCGGCCTTGAAACAGATGACTGCTGCGATTCTTCCTTGCGTTGGTAACTTCACGTCCAAAGTGGAAAGCTGGCAAATATTGGCTACACGTGAAGAGTAACATGCTGTGATATCTTGCACTGCCGATACTCAAAAGGCTATTCTTTCCCCGCGACGGACTACGAGCGCCCACATGCACTCGTTAATGCGCTGAAGCATCCACGGAAAAGTTCCACCCTCTTTTTGCAATTCTGCGAAGCAATTTGCACCGATGCTATGGGAGTCAGGATAACAATCAATAAGAATCAATATCTTAGATCTGGCATGGATAGTGCAACTTATATTTACAAGAAAAGAGAAGGAGGATACGACGATGAAAGACAGCGGTTTTGCAAAGAACATGGCCTATATTGGTGCAGGATGCGGAGTGGTCCTTTTTGCGGTATTTGGGTTGCTTCCCGGTTCATACCTGGGAGGAGTCGTCGGTCTCAACGTGGCAGGCATCATCCTTGGGCTGCCTGTTTCCTCCGGGCTATTTTCAAGGCTGATCGTGGCTGCCTCGATGGTGATGGGGGTTATGGTATCGGGAATCATGTTTATCACCGCCGCATCGACCGCAGGCTGGCTGATCAGCACTGTGATCTATGCATTAATGACGCCGAAGAAGGGTCTTATAGCGGCAGAGCATAAATAGGAACAGAGGAACAAATAGAAAAAGGAGGAAGGTGTCATGACGAACGAAAGAAGAAGGACGCTAAAAACAGGGACGAAGATAGGTGCGGTGCTTGGGGCTATAGTGTTTCTGGTATTCGGGACAATCCCGGGCTTCTATTTCGGCAGCTACGGGACCCTGATGCTTCTGAGCCACCTCGCAGGGGGACCCGTGGAACCTACAACGATCGTTAGGATGATCACAGTGGCGGGGATACTGCTTGGACTATTCTGTATCGGTGCTGTAAGCGTTGTACTTGGCTCTGTCTTTGGGACAGCGCTTGCCTGGGTGGTTGATGCAATGGGAAGCCTCGGAAGGGAGAGAGAAACAGAGGAGGTAAAGGTTCAGAAGTAAGACAAAAAGATCCGGGTTGAGCAAAAGGGCACGATAAAAGGCCCCTGCAGAAAACGCCTGCAGGGGTCTTCGCATTTTCGATCACTTCCATCCCTTAATGTATACTAAGAAATGGCAAGGTTGCCGATAAATGAATATCACACTTCAGAAGCTTTTGTCTTCTCTATCGAACTCTGTAGCACCCCTGAACCGATAGCCCTTCGATATCATGCGGCAAGCCTGAACAGTCAAGGCAATCCCTTCGGACGATGACCAAGGGGCTGAATCAAGAACAGAAAGCCGCTGTCGAGCACTTCGGTTCGCCTCTTTTACTCCTTGCAGGCGCCGGCAGTGGCAAGACCAAGGTCCTCACACACAAGATTGGCTATCTCATCAGGGAGAGAGGCTTCAAGCCCAATCGGATACTCGCTATTACCTTCACAAAAAAAGCTGCAAAGGAAATGGCGGATCGCGTTGAAAAAATGCTCGCAATCAAGCCCCGGTCCGTAAGTACGTTTCACTCCTTTTGCGTCAGGATCCTCAGGGAGGACATTGCCGTCCTCGGGATGAAATACGATGGGAAGTTCATAATCTATGACCAGACCGATAGCCGAAAAGCACTGAAGGACATAATCAAAGAATTCAACCTCGATATCAGGGAAACAGATGACGCACAGAAGACCATTTCAAAAGCTAAACAGACATACAGGGGAAACATAGTGGAATACATAGCGTCCCTGCCTTTTCCCCAAGACAAGTATGCTGAAGTGGCTGATGCCTATCAAAGGGGGCTGGAACAGTCCAACGCCTTGGATTACGACGACCTGATCTACCTCGTCGCCGAACTCTTCTTAAGCAAGCCGGCGATCCTCAAAAAGTGGCAGGACCGCTACGACTTTTTCATGGTGGATGAATTCCAGGATACCAACGAGATACAGTACTCCCTGGTAAAACTCCTTTCTGCAGCAAACAAGAAGAACATCTTCGTCGTCGGGGACCCCTTCCAGACGATCTACACCTGGCGCGGGGCGGTCCCTGAAAATATCCTGAAATTTGCCAGGGAGTTTGAGGCGACGGAGATGAGGCTCGAAAAGAATTACCGGTCTGCCAAGAAGATCCTTGAGGTTGCCAACATCGTCATCGGCAGGGTGGACCGCATGTGGGAAGACAAGGTCCTTACCCTCCATACCGACAAGGAAGAAGAGGGTGAGGTGGAGTACCGTAAGGCAACCGACCATGATTCGGAAAGCAGGCGCATTGCCGAAAGGATCAGGGATCTTGCCCTGACCCATACCTATTCCGACATTGCTGTCCTCATACGGATGAGCTTCCTTTCCCGGGGTCTGGAAAGCAGCTTCATGCAATACGGCATTCCCTATGAGATCGTCAGAGGCCTGGCATTTTACGACAGGGCTGAGGTGAAGGACCTGCTCTGCTATCTCAGGCTAATCGCCAACACCAGAGACGGGGCCGCTTTCGATCGTGTCGTAAACACCCCCGTCCGCGGCATAGGGAAAAAGGCCCTTGCCACAATCAAGGGAAGTTTCAAAACCGACTGGATTCAGGCGTTGAAGGATACCAAACTCACCAGGAAACAGAGGACCAACGTAGACCTGCTTGCTGACACGCTCATTAAATATAGCGACAGGGTGGAGAAGGAGCCGTACACCGTCCTTATGAGTCTGATCAAGGAACTCGACTACCTCCATTACCTCGAGGACGAATATGACGATGACCACGAAGAACGTGTTGAAAACGTTTCGGAACTCTGTAACGTCCTCCTCTCTGTCGAGACGGAGGGGAAAGCCTTTTCAGAGTTCATGGAAGACAGTCTTCTTGCCTCGGACCAAGATAGGATCAGCCAGGAAGAAAGTGTCAAGATAATGACGATACATGCGGCAAAGGGCCTGGAGTGGCCCGTCGTCTTCCTACCGGCCCTGGAGGAAGGCATCTTCCCGTCCGAGAAGGCCATCATGAGCGGCTCCGGGCTCGAAGAAGAGCGGCGGCTGTTTTACGTAGCGTGCACCCGGGCGAAAGAGGGGCTCTATCTTTCATCGGCCGAATACAGAATGAAATTCGGCTACACGTCCCCTATGCTACCCTCAAGGTATGTTGATGAGATCAAAGAGTGCTGCCGCTGTAAGTGATTATCTGCCGTCCAGCCCGCATCGGAGCAAGATATATTCCTTATCATTTTCCTACCACAAGAACAACAAAACTGTCCCTGACAATCTTTGGCCTTGACCTTTGTCCAGGCGGCGTGAATAGAGGCGGAGCCGAAAAGGTAGCAGTCGGCAAATAGATGTTGTGGGTCTTCGTATCTATCGCCATTGTGCGCGCCCCAACCTGGGTCTTGACAGTCTCGACCACATTGAAACGTTCGGGGCTTGACTCGCTCACCACTGTCATGGTTCCTTCCCCGTTTGAACTGAAGATCAGGCCGGTGCCAAGATCGTAGCCGGCGCCGTCAACTCCTTTGCCTATAGGCACTGTAGCGATCACTTTACCCGCTTTTGTATCGAGAATGGCCATGATCTTGTTCCGGCAGACGGAAAAAACCCTCCCGTGTTCTGCGTCGATGGCCATTCCCGTGGGATTTTCGCATGGCTTGAGTGAATACCGCTGAAGCACCTGCAGCTTTCCACTGTCGATTTCGGCTACCTCGCTTTTGTCTTCAATATTGACGTAGACCCTGCCTTTTGCATCCGCGGCGGCAAATTCAGGTTTGCCTCCCAGTGGAATTGTACCGACGACTTCTCCTGACGCGGCATCAAATGCAGTGGTGTCCTTGCTACGGCCATTGAACGTGAACACCCGCCTTGTGGCTGGTTCGTACAGGATCGCATCCGGACCTTCCCCGGTTTTCACCTGTCCCAGCACCTTTAGCGTCTTTAGGTCGAATATGGTTGACGTATTGGACTGGCCGTTGCTCGTAAAGCCTCGGTTTAGCTCGGGAGCTACGGCGATACCATGTACTCCGGGCGTATCGGGAATATCTCCTACTGCCTTATCGTTATCGATATCGACCACCATGACATGGGTGGATCGCGAAAGGTATAACCGTCTGTCGGTGCCGTCCAGAGTCGGATAATCCCAACCGCCTTCTCCCCCGATATGCAGCTTCCTGATAACATGGTAACCCGGCTCTGCGGCATAGGCTATTACGCCAAGAGCAAGGCTGAATAACAGACAAAGTACCTTCAAGCCGGTCTTCACGGTATCCTCTTTTCGGTTATGAGGACCTATTTCTTGCCGAGAATGGCGTCCTTCGCAGCCTTGGCAACACGGAATTTGACGACTTTCTTCGCCGGTATCGTGATCGTTGCACCGGTCTGCGGGTTTCTTCCCTTACGAGCCTTTCGCTGCACAAGCGCGATCTTTCCGAGACCCGGAATACTGAAGGAGTTCTTGGCCTCCTTGTATGCGAGTCTGGCGATCTCATCGAGGATCGTGATTGCCTGCACTTTCTTGATGTCTACTTTCTTTGCGAGGTGATCCGCAATCTGAGTCTTGGTCATAGCCTTTGCCATAAACTCCCTCCTTGGATGAAATGATTGCTGAAATCTTACTACACAATCATTGTCCTTGCAATTCTCTTTGCAGTATTGCCAAACTCGCATACCCTGCTGATATCTATTGATCCCGTATAATAGAGCATGACGAAAAGTGAAGTCATAGAGACTGTCCTG
The DNA here is from genome assembly GCA_033853975.1 of Thermodesulfovibrionales bacterium. GTDB lineage: Bacteria > Nitrospirota > Thermodesulfovibrionia > Thermodesulfovibrionales > UBA6898 > JAWOKY01. The sequence continues at coordinate 1,970 of JAWOKY010000053.1, read as the reverse complement.
AAACTCCACGAAATCCTAAGCAGTATTGATTTTGCCGGCACAGAAATAGGCCAGTGTGGCGGCAGGTGCAAAGGCCTCACCGATATCCCTAAGCCGCCTGCCGCTGTGTCGATGGCTAAGATGAATGGCTGCCCTCCTGATGTATTCCGGTCCGTCACTGAATTCACGCCGGACTGCCTTCATTAACGTCTCAAGCGGTATCTTCCCGGTTATTGTCAAGAGTGTAGACCTGACCCATTACTCTGACCCCCTTATTTTCGTTCTCTTACTCATCAGGCACTGCTAACACAATTTTATGTATATGGCCATTTTCAAAAAATAGTGTAATGTCATCAGCAGCATCGCAACAATAAGCCGAATATCTCCATTCATTTTCGTTTATTTTCTTTTTCGGCTTCCCGAGTCTCTTGAGCACATCTTCTTGAGCTGACCCTAAATGTAAACCAAACAAAATTTCCTTAGGATTAAAATATTTACTCACTGGCATTTCTTGCCCTGCTGTTTTTAGGAAGGGGTCAATACTGTCTGCAATTGTTAGTCTTTTTACGGTGAATAGTTCTCTATGTTTATTATTTATAATTATATTCATAGTTACAATAAGGGTGGCTCGCAAATCCCTATCAACAAAATAGCGTTTCGCTTCAAATTGCGTGTTGCGCAATTTACCGTAACCAAGCAGCCGCGTTACCTGAGAATCATTTGTGAGATCAAGCACAATCCCGGCAAAAGACAGTGGCCCACAGATCATATCATTGCGCTGTTGAGCGCCTGCATAACAATTAACGCCAAGCAGCAATACTATGAAGCTACACAGGAGGCCCACATACTTTCTTATCATTCTAATGCCTCCCGCATTTTTGGCTGCGAATCACCCTTAATGTCCTTAATTTGTCTCCCGACTTAATGAGGTTCAGGATTTGGGAGGTAGCCTCATCAGTAGTGCGAATGCATCCCAACGTGCAATGTTCAGGACCGGTGCGGCCAAGCTGGTCTGGAACGTTTGCATGTCTGCCCATGGGGTCAGACTTGACTATTGACATTTGTTTTCCGTTCTTTCAAGGTTGCAATCACCCTCGCTGTGTCTCTTTTCATTTCCTTCTCTTTTATGTGGCGAGTGATCAGGGCCGGGTCTTTCCGCATATATTCTGCGATCTCTCTGCCTTTGTAACCAAAGTCGTGCGCCACAAGGCTGAGGAGCCTTCGCCCCCTTGATATGCTTCTGTCCTTGCCCTTCCTTCTCAGCTGAGCCGGCGTTATCCCGAACATCTCCTCAATCGCCCCCGAAATTGCCGCTAAAGAGTATTCTCGTTCCCTTCTGCCCGGCTCGATCCCGGCCTCGCACCTGTCCATTACCCTATCTGCAAATGCCTCATCCCCAAGTATTCTCCTGTCGATAGTGCTGTAGATGTCCTCTTTCTTTACCGTTATCCCGTCGCCGACAAATGCCCCATAGAGCCTTCGCGCAGCCGTCTTCTTGTCCTCAGAAAACAGCCTCAGCACCTGGTCCTCGTCCACGATGCTCTTGTCGCTCGCCCTGAGGTAGAACCGATGGCTGCTCCACAGGTACTCTTTCGAGGTCTTTACCAGCCGCGCCCTCACAGGATTCAGATGGATATATTTAACAAGGGAAAGCAAATAACTGTCGCGGTCGCACAGTATCGCCTTGTATCTGCCCTGAAAGAGATGGCCCACCGTTTCATATCTTCTGTTGAACCAGCCGGTATAGCTCTGGTTGATGCCCTGAAGTATCTTCGACAGAGGCACACCTCCTGTCTCCACAAGAAGGTGGACGTGGTTAGTCATGAGGACATAGGCATAGAGCCGGTATTGATAAAGATCCTTGTATCTGGCAAGCACCTCGAGATATTTCCCGTAGTCATCATCGTCCCGGAATATCTTCTGTCTCTGGTTGCCACGGGTTATAACATGGTAGAAGGCGCCTTCAAATTCTATCCTCGGCTTCCGGGCCA
>JAWOKY010000052.1:0-2963 GCA_033853975.1 Thermodesulfovibrionales bacterium | reverse complement strand
GGTCAAGAAGAGGGTTTTCATTTCCGCTCTTCCCCTTCCTTACCTCAGATCGCATGTGCTCCCATGTGCTCCAAGGAAAGGAATATTTTTCATAAATCACTTTTTGTGCCAGATTGAATTCGTATTCGATCTAAACTTGTGAAACCCTTGAATCTTCAGACTATAGGCAGGCAGGATGCCTTTTCGATGATCCGATCTTTCTCAGTGCGGGGATCAGAAGTGATTGATATGCAGCATCTTCTGATTGATATCAATCACGGCGAGTGTGCTGCAGCCTCTCGCAGACAATCGGGCGGAAAAGATCATTGCAAGAAGCTGAGTATTCCTCGAAGAGCGCTAAAGGCGCGTTGCACGCCGGGCCCGGTCTAAAAAAAAGCCAATCCGAACAATGTCGGATTGGCCTGCTGCGTTCAGATAAACAGGCTCGGGTTTTTTACTCCGGTCTTCCCCTGCCCGTTCTTCCTGTTGAGTTTCCTTGACGCTTTCTCCGGCGGGCGGGACTAGATAAGCTCCCGATCCGAAAGCTCCCGCTTCACGTATGCGTAATAGATGGGTGCGGCGACGACGCCGGCGATCCCGAAAGCCGCTTCCAGGACCAGCATCGCCAGCAATATCTCCCACGCGCGGGCATGGATCTGTGCCCCCACAATACGGGCATTCAGAAAATACTCAAGCTTATGGATCACCACGAGAAACACGAGAGAAGCGGCGGCGATGGACAGCGAATGGCTCAGACTTACCACAACGATCACCGCGTTGGAGATCAGATTGCCGATAATAGGCAGCAAACCGGTGACAAACGTAAAGGCCACCATGGTCTTCACAAAGGGAAGGTCTATGCCGAAGAGGGGGAGCAGAACCGCCAGGTAGAGCCATGCGAACAAGGCATTCAATGCCGCGATACGCACCTGGGCAAAGACTATGGAACGGAAGGCATGACTCAGACGCGCGGTGCGCTCAACAAGCGCCTGCGCAAGGGGACGATACTCACTCCCCGGCGTCGCTTCGCGCAAAGATATCAGGGCGCCCATTACCATGCCGATCAAGGTATGGACCGCGACCCGTCCGGCTTCCTTGCCCACCACCTGCAGCTCTCCCGCATGTGCGCGCAGCCAGCGGACGATAACGTTCTTCACTTCATCCACATCGCCGGGTATGTATTCCGCGAGCCAGGGAGGGAGCGTCTCCCGTGACCCGTCGACAATCTCGGCCATCTTGTGCAGCAACGCGGGGACGCTGCCCCCGTCACTCCGGAAAAAAGCTATTGTTCCCCAGATCCCCAGAGTCAGCAGCACCATAATAAAGGTAGCAAGGAGCGATACAACGGCCAGCCTGGCACGGGTGCCGCTTAAACGGGTGATCCGGAGCTTCGGCGCAAGAATATGGACAAGTTCGTATACAAGCAGTCCGGCTATCAGAGACGGCAGGAGGTGCAGCCGGAGGGCGAAGAACAGACCAGCACCGGCGATCACGTATGACGCGATTTCGTAACGGTCCCTGTCAGTCGTGCGGGTCTCGTCCATCTTTGCATATTATACACGCTCGTCCTGCACAAATTGACGGCGCTGCGGACGCTTGACCGGGAATCAAGCCCGCCTTCTCAGGGCGATGACATCTTGCTGAGGGCTGCGAGGATCTCTGCCGCGCCCACAACGGCCTTCCGGTTACCGCCCTGCACGACGACTAAAGTGGGAGTGGCGCGTATCCCGTCCATCTTCATCAGCGGGTTGTAGACTCCGCGAAGGACCTCCTGCGCTTTCTTCTTGTCCGCATTGAAGGGAATACCCTTTGAAGCCAGAATTCTTATGACCTCAAACTGATCTGTCTTTGTCTTTGCCGCCTCGAAAAGCGTCTCTCTGGTCTTGATCGCAGTCTCAAAATTGTTCCCTGCCTCGAACCAGACATAGAGAAACACTTCGGCATATTCAAGGGACCCGGCATGGAGCGGGACATCAACAAAACGTATCTTCGCCCTGTCCTTCACTTTCCTGAGGGCCGCATTGAACTGGTCGTCCGCCTTGCTGCAGGCCGAGCAGAAATAATCGGAATAAAGGATGATCTCCGTCCGGGCTTTTTCGCTGCCGAAGCCGGGATACCGGATTTCTTGCGCGTAGGAAGGAGTAACAGAGCCATTAAACGTAATCGAGGCGATGAACGCGCCCGATGCGAGCAGGACGACAACTACCCATTTCCTGAGATCCCTGGCCACCACAAAGAACATCGCCATGAAAAAGAATCCCGAAATGAGGCATTTCGGGCAATACACATTATTCTGGACCTGGAACTTCACAAGGATGATCTCCGCCCCCGCCCCCGCTGATACCACCACGGCAATCAATTTCAGAAGCCAGTCTCTGGGATAGAACTTCCTGTAAAGAACCGCGGATATGAAAAGGAGGGAATAGAGGAATATACCGAGGACGTTCAGATCAAGGCCGAGAATGTCGCCCCGAAGGACGGCACATTCCTCCTGGCATATCTGTCCTATGACCAGTGTGAGAAGCGACAGGGCCGGGAATATCCATACCCTGTCATGCAGTTTCGCAAAGAGTGTGGAATGTCGATTGCCGGACATTCACTATTTTAACGCAGATGGCCGTTTCTTTGCCTCATTCCTCTCAATTATAAGAAGTCCCGGTGGTAACCACGCCGTCGACGAAACACGGCTCAAGGCTGAAAGGACACATCTCTTGCTCGGTGCGGGCCGCGCGAATAAAGCAATGTTCACACGGCTCCAGAGTAAAAGGGCATATTTCTCGTTCCTCGTCTGTTTTTGCTATCATCTCCTGCCTCCCTCTTGTAAGAATACATAAACTATTGACCACGCCTGTTAATTTATTAGCATTATTTGTGCCTAAAATTATCATATTGATTTTATATGATTCTCTTTCACAAGCCATTTTGTTTTTCAGTGAATTGACCAATACACTTTTGCGGCAACACAAAAAATGAATAGTTATTTG
>JAWOKY010000051.1:0-10119 GCA_033853975.1 Thermodesulfovibrionales bacterium | reverse complement strand
ACAGGTGACGCCCGGACTGATCGGGGACCTGATCGAGGCCGCGCGAATGACTCAGTCATATTACCTCGGCCAGCAGCGCAGAGACGGCTACTGGTGGTATGAGCTGGAATCCAACGTCACGATCAATTCTGAGTACCTGATGCTGCTTCATTTCCTTGGTTTGAAGGATGACGAGAGAGATAAAAAGTTGGCGCAGCACATCCTGAGGCGGCAGAGGGCCGACGGCACATGGGCCAAGCACTGGGGCGGCGAAGGTGACGTCAGTACGACGGTCGAGGCCTATTTTGCTCTCAAGATCGCCGGCTACTCCGCTGATGACGAGCCTCTGGCGAGGGCCAGGGAATTCATACTGTCAAGGGGCGGCCTTGAGGAATCGCGCGTCTTCACCAAGATATTTCTGGCACTGTTTGGCGAGGTCGACTGGAAGGCGGTCCCATCGATTCCTCCTGAAATAACCCTTCTGCCCGCATGGTCGCCATTCAATATCTACAGTTTTTCCAGTTGGGCGAGGTCAACGATCGTTCCTCTTTCTGTGATCGTCGAATATAAGCCCGTGAAGCGGCTGCCTGCGCACCTGGGAGTGCGGGAATTATACAAAAACCCGGGCCGGGTGCCTCCCATAGCCTCGGGGGATATCCCGCCCTTTTCCCTGAAAAAGATCTTTCTGGTTCTTGACCGGGTGATCAAGACGATAGAAGACTCATCGGTGAGGGTGCTGAAGGAAAGGGCCGTCAGGAATATAGAACGCTGGATACTTGAGCATCAGGAGCCGACGGGCGACTGGGGCGGGATACAGCCCGCAATGGTCAATTCGCTGCTAGCCCTGGCTGCATTGGGGTATGATCTGTCCTCGGAGAGTGTGCAAAGGGGGCTCGAAGCTCTTGAGAGGTTCACTATCGAGGGCGAGGACGAGATCGTTCTGCAGTCGTGCATATCTCCGGTGTGGGACACCGCCCTGACTTCACTCGCTCTTCTTTATTCGGGAGTAGAAAGGGACCATTCATCATTGATCAGCGCCTGCAGGTGGCTTGCATCAAAGCAGATTTTCCGGAAGGGTGACTGGAGTGTCAAGAGACCCGGACTTGTCGCGGGCGGCTGGGCATTCGAGTTTGAAAACAGCTGGTATCCTGACGTCGATGATACCGCAGTGGTCTTGACTCTTCTCAACAGATATCACGGGGAAGAGTTCATCAGGGCCGAAAACATGCAGAAGGGACTCGACTGGATTCTTGGAATGCAGGGAAGCGACGGAGGATGGGGGGCATTCGATGTCGACAATGATGCAAGGATATTGAACCATCTGCCTTTCGGCGATCTGGAGGCGATGATAGACCCCAGCACCCCCGACCTTACGGGCAGGGTACTGGAACTTCTCGGACTCCTTGGATACAGTCTGACGGACAGACGTGTCCGCAGGGCGATAAGGTTTATCAGAAAGACACAGGATAAGGACGGCACATGGTGGGGCAGGTGGGGAGTCAACCATATCTACGGAACCACTCTCGTGCTCGCCGGCCTTGCAGCAGTGGGAGAAGACATGAAGAAACCGTATGTCAGGAAGGCCGTGAACTGGCTGAAAAACGTCCAGAAGTCAGACGGCGGGTGGGGAGAATGCTGCGAATCCTATGATGACCCGAGTCTTAAGAGCATGGGGGTAAGCGCTCCTTCCCAGACGGCCTGGGCGATACTGGCCCTGATTGCGGCAGGAAATGAAAACTCTCCTGAAGTGATGAGGGGCATACAGTACCTCCTCAAGAGACAGTTGCCCGACGGGACATGGGAGGAAGAGAGTTTCACGGGCACAGGGTTCCCGAGGCATTTCATGATCAGATACCACAACTACCGGAATTGTTTCCCCCTGATGGCACTCGGCAAGTTCCTCTCAAAGTGCCAGGACACGGTGACAAAGCGGTGAAGGTTCTTGTTACAGGGGCTACAGGTTTTGTGGGATCGCACCTGGCGGGTTTTCTGAAGAAACAGGGAGTCGATGTCATCGCACTTGTAAGAAAGAACAGCGATACGTCCTGGCTTAGGAGTCTCGGAGTCGAACTCGCCGTGGGAGATATAAGGGATTACGATTCCGTGCACGGTGCCCTCAGGGGATGTAGCGAACTCTACCACGCTGCGGCGGATTACCGGTTATGGGTCCCCGACCCCGGCAGTATGTACGAGACCAATGTGAATGGGACAATAAATGTTATGGAGGCCGCGATGAAGCGCGGCATCGAGAGGGTTGTTTATACGAGCACCGTGGGTGTGCTTGCGGCGAGCAGGGACGGCAGACCATCTGACGAGGAATCCTCCGTGGGCATCGAAGATATGGTCGGCCATTACAAGAAATCGAAATTCATGGCAGAGCGCGAGGTGAAGCGATTCATTGAAAAAGGGGCGCCTGTCGTGATCGTCAATCCATCCACCCCGATCGGTGCGATGGACAGGAAGCCGACCCCCACGGGAAAGATGATCGTCGACTTTTTGAACGGCCGGATACCGGCATATATCGACACGGGATTGAATTTCGTGGATGTGGAGGATGTCGCAGCCGGGCATTGGCTCGCTGCGCGGGAGGGCAGGGTCGGCCAGAGATATATACTGGGCAACCGTAATCTCACTCTCAGGGAGTTCTTTGCATCTATCGCCCGCATCACGGGCCGAACCCCTCCGAGAGTGAGGCTCCCCTACCTGCCGGTTCTCCTTGCGGCCTATGTGGATGAGGCGATTTCAAAGTGTGTGCGCGGCAGACAGCCTGCCATCCCGCTGACGGGCGTCAGGATGGCCAGGAAGTACATGTTCTTTGATTGTGCAAAGGCCTCGAATGAACTGCATTTGCCCCAGAGTCCGGTGGATGGCGCGCTTGAGAAGGCGATACAGTGGTTTCAGGGAAACGGCTATGTGACTACACAGGGAGGACGCTGATGGCTGGACCGGATGCTGAGATCGCAGAGAGAAAGGAAGACAGGAAGCTCGGAGATGAGTGGTTTGACTGGGATGGAAATCCCGGCTCTGTGGAGCCCGAGATAAATGAAACGCGGTCCACATTCTTCGTACTTACGGCGCTGGCTGCTTTTGCCTTTGCCGGAATGGTTGCCTTGCTCTGGTATCTGATAAAGCCGAGGTTCGAACAGTTCAATCCCGTTTTGCCCGAGATAGTGCAGTGGTCCCTCATCTCCATTTCGGTGATTTCTTTGTTCCTGGCGCTCGCCGAGTGGGTGCTCGTCGTGAAATTCGGGAAATCGGTATTGCCTTACGGGTTGATGGAGAAGGTGATCCTTTCCCTACTGCCGAAGGCGGTTTGGTTCGGCGGAAAATTCGGCATAAGCAGGGACCGTGTAGGAAATTCCTTCATCAAGGTCCATAATCTCATAACAAAGAGTTACGCGCAAAGACTGAGCGCCGAGAGGGTACTGATCCTTCTTCCTCGTTGTCTGAAGAGAGATGCAAGGAGCAGGATAATCGACGCTGCCGGCAGCGGGACCAAGGTCCTCACTGTAGCAGGAGGGGAGGAGGCCAGAAAGGCGATCAGGCAGTACCGGCCGAATCTGATACTTGCAGTAGCGTGTGAGCGCGACCTCATGAGCGGAATCAAGGACGTAGCAGAAAAGGTCCCTGTCCTTGCCATCCCGAACAAGCGGCCGGAAGGACCATGCAAGAATACGGAGTTTTCCCTCGATGAGCTGGAAGAGACCTTTCGGTTCATAGCGGAAAGGCGAAACAGTAATGCCAATTGATGGAGGATAAAATACGGCTATGCGATTTCCGGTAAGTCTCTATTCGTCGTTGTCGTCTTTTTTTATCAGGAACCTTTTGACGGGAAGGAAGCGGTTCCCCCTTGTTTTGATGCTCGAGCCGACGCACAGGTGCAACCTCGAATGCGCAGGCTGTGACAGGATAAGACTGTTCGGCGAGGACGGAAGGGAAGATCTTTCCCTCGAAAGCTGTGTCGAGGCCGTTAAGGAATCCGGCGCGCCGGTGGTAACGATTACCGGCGGTGAGCCTCTCCTGTATCCGGATTTGAAAGCCCGTGTCGAAGAGCTCCTGAACATGAAGAAGCATATCTACCTCTGCACAAACGGTCTCCTCGCAGGGCCTTTCATCGATGAGTTTAAGCCGCAGCCGAGGCTTACGCTTAACTTCCACCTCGACGGAATGGAGGCTACTCATGACGGCATTACAAACAAGGAAGGCACCTTCAGAAGGGCCGTCGAGTCGATAAAGAGGGCGAAGGAAAAGGGGTTCAGGGTGAGCACGAATACCTCTGTATACAAGACCTCCGAGAAGGGAGAGCTTGAAGAACTCTTCAGCCTCCTGAAGAGCCTCCACGTTGACGGCAACCTTATGGCACCGGCCTTCAGTTACGAAAGGGTGAAAGATGATATATTCCTGAGCAGGGACGAGGCGGTGCGGAGGTTCAGCCAGATGGATGACTTCTTTGAGAGGTTCCCCTTTCTCAACTCGCCCATCTACGTGGATTTCCTCAAGGGAAAGAGACAGATGCGGTGTACTCCCTGGGGAAACCCGACACGCAACCCGCTCGGATGGAAATCGCCCTGTTATCTGATCACCGATAGGTACTACGGCTCTTTCACTGAGATGATGGAGAAGACCCCCTGGGACAAATACGAATCCGGGGCCGATCCCAGATGCCGGGACTGCATGGTCCACAGCGGATATGAGGCAACTTCCATGAGACAGGCTTTTTCTAGCCCGAGGGACCTTCTGAGACTCGCCCTCTGGAATCTGAAGAAGTCCTGATGGAGTCGTTTCCCGAACTTCTTTTCGGCACGATAGTCTTAAGACCTTACGTCTTCGTCTTTCTTGCGGTCTATCTCATCGGATGCTCTATGCATATGGGGCTGAAGCGGGCGCTGCTTTTCGGTGGCGCCGGTTATCTCATCACCTGGCTATCGGAGTACTCTTCGATCCATAACGGCTTCCCCTACGGCTTATACTACTACATCGAAAGCACGAGAGGGCGGGAGATATGGGTCCTTGGCGTGCCGCTGATGGATTCACTGAGCTATGTATTTCTTGCCTACGCAAGCTACTCCATGGCACTCCTTGTGCTTTCCCCTGTTATTTCCGTGCGCGGCATGCCTTATCTTCTTGAAACAAGAAAGATCAGGGGGGCGCTTTCGGCGAGGATACTCGGCGCCCTGTTCATGGTATACCTCGATATAATCATAGATCCGGTTGCCCTCAGGGGAGGGAGATGGTTTCTCGGACAGATTTACGGGTATCCCGGCGGAGGGGTCTATTTCGGTGTGCCTGTCTCGAACTTTATAGGGTGGTTATTCGTTGGATTTCTCCTCGTATGGGTTTTACAGGCGATAGACGCTTTTCTCGACGGGAAAAAGGTGAGGGACCACCGTGGATACGGGAAGCAGTGGAGATATATTGTCGGACCGGCTCTCTATGGCGGCGTGCTGCTCTTCAACCTGGTGGTAACATTTTCAATCGGCGAATATAGCCTCGGGTGGGTGGACATTTTTATCATCCTGCTTCCTGCGACTATCCTTTTTTTTGCAATCCGGGCAAGAGCGGTTCATGGCATCCCTGCCAGCGCTGCGGTCGAGTCGCATATCAGGGACTTTCCCCATGTGCAGTTGCCTATTTTGCACCTGAGGTAATCACAGCATCTCTATCAGAAGTTTCATGCATTCATAGAGATTTTTGGCCGCTATCGCGGAATTTCTTCCAAGTGTTATGGCGGCCGGAATGAGATGCGGCCTGCCCAGAATCATACCCATGGCACGGGAGAGCTCATACTTTCCCGATTCATCGGTCACGTCAAAAAGCTCGGGCGGTATCTCCTCCTCTGCCGTGTCCGTGATGGAGCGGACGGCAAAAAATTGTACGCCCCGCTCTTCCGCCAATTTCGCCGCGTGATAGGTTTCCATGTCGCATACCGGATAGGGGATTTCAGGTGGGAGCACTCCTGCTACCTCCTTCTTCTCCATGCGCCTCGGCAGAGTAACAACAGTCCCTCTGCGGACATCCAGCTCCCCGGAGAGCTTCTCCGCAGTGCCTGCGGGGTCGGGGATTTCCAATGCGGTGACAGTCCCCCCCGATACATCCACCACCGATTGCGCCCAAACCAGGTCACCCGCGGCAGCGGCCGGATAAAGGGCTCCTCCAAACCCGATAAAAAAAACCGTTTCAGGACTGAAGGCCGTGAGAGTGAAATTCAAAGCCGCTTGCGCATTATGAGCTCCCATGCCTGTCTGAACGATAACCAGTTCATGAGAACTCCGCGAGGCGAGAAAAACAGGGAAAGGGCGCTTTTCAGGACTCCTCGCCGCGCTGAAGTTCCTGATGATATATTTGAGCTCCTGCGGAAATGCTGCGCATATCGCAATTTTCATGTATTTGTCTTCACCGGCATTTCTAATTATATCAAGTGATTGAGCAAAGCCGCAAAGTGGGCAAGGTAAGACGACGCGCTTCTCGGTAAACTCTCTGGTGAAATGCCTCTTGGGGTAAATACCCTTCTCCCCTTGGAATTTGGTCTTGAATGTGCATCGCTTTTCTGGTACTATCCGAAAATGATTTCCGTCAGATACCTTGAAACAGCCCTGATACTTCTTCTTGTCGGTGGGGCGATGTACAATCTCATCTCACTATATTGCGTAATCGGATTCTCCGGCAGAAATAGGGATGGCTCTGCGGCAGCAACGAATATACCCGTTTCGATCCTTAAACCGTTAAAGGGTATCGATCCGGACTTTCGGGAGAATATCGAAAGTTTCTGCAGGCAGGACTATCCTGAATTCGAGGTGCTTCTGGGTTTCACGGATGCGGATGACAGTGCAATTGCGGCTGCGCGGGCAATAGCGGCTGCGGAGAGGAATGTCCGGGTTGTGATCACGCGGAAAGATCTCGGGGCAAACAGGAAGGTGACAAATCTACAGGGACTTCTGGAGGAGGCAAGGTATCCGCTCATCGTCATGAGCGACAGCGACATGAGGGTGGAGCCGCACTATCTGCGGACAATCGTGAGCGAATATCGGAACAAGGAAAATGTGGGGATGGTAACGTCACTCTATGGTATCTCCGATCCCGCATCTTTCGGAGCTGCGCTTGAATCTCTTACGCTGGCGCTCGATTTTATTCCAGCGGTGCTGGTTGCACGGAGACTGGAAGGCATCACATTCGGTCTGGGCGCCTCGATGCTTTTGCCAAAAAAGGCGCTTGACGATATCGGCGGTCTTTCCTCTGTGGCGGACTATCTTGCCGACGACTACCAGATAGGCAACAGATTGTGGAAGAGGGGATACAATATCGTCCTTTCTGATTATGTAATTGAAGACGTTGTGGGTGCGATGAGCATCTCCGGCTATCTCGCACACCAGGTCAGATGGGCGAGGACATACAGGGCCTCGAGACCGTGGGGATACTTCGGCTACGGCGTATCTCACATCCTGCCCTTTGCGCTACTGCTTTTGATAGCGGAGGGGCCGAAGACGGGCGTAATTGCCTCCCTCCTGATAGTCCTTGCCATCAGGTTCGTTCTCGCCTGCGCAGTCGGCGGAAAGGTGACGCGCTCCAGAAATTGGATGAAATGGCTGCCCCTGCTTCCCGCGAAGGATGTGCTCAGTTTCTTTGTCTGGGCATCGAGCTTTACGGGGAGAAAGGTCCTCTGGAGAGGCAGATATTATCGGCTTCTGAAGGGCGGAAGGATAGAGCACGGCTGACAGGACCTGGACAGGCCCTATTTGTTGATGAGACTGCGTCTGTGCTCTATATAGGCGTTCCTGAGCGCTATGTACGGCTCCACCGCAGACTTTACAAGATCTTCATAATCATTAATGTGCAGGGCCGCGTAATTGAAATATTCGTAGGCGCCGATGGCGATCGCGTCCTGCTCCGGTCTTACGTAGTTCACCGGATCAAGAAAACCGTCCCCCACAGTGCCAACGGTATCCCGCAGCGATGAAGGACCGAGAAAGGGCCAGACTATGTATATCCCTTCGCCGATGCCATAGCGTCCGAACGTAAGCCCCAGGTCGCTCTCCTGTCTTTCGAGATGATACTGCTTGGCTATGTCGAAGAGCCCGCCCAGCCCGGCAGTTGTATTGATGGCAAAGCGGGCCAGCTCGATGCCTGCTGCCTTTACCCTTCCTGCCAGCAGGCTGCTTACGAACCGAACAGGCATGGTGACATTGTTAAAAAAATTGCCGACAGATGTTCTCACCGGCTCCGGAAGTACGGCGTTGTACCCTTTGGCGGCCGGCTTCATCACCCAGTAATACAGCTTGTCATTGAAATGAAACATCAGGCGGTTCCAGGGTTGAAGAGGATCATGAACAGGTTTTTCTTCCTCTAAACCGGGAAGTTCTTCCTCGCCTTCCTGTGAGTCTGTCTCGATCTTTCCGTCGGATGGCAAAGCCTCAGTTGTCGGAGTCCGGTCATTGGCATGCGTCGCCGATTCTTCTTTTGAAGAGGGCTCATCTGAGCCGGCCTCTGCTGTATCATCCGATGCCGCATCACCCTTGACGTCGTCGGATACCTGGGGGACGGCTGCCAAACCATCGCGTCCCTTGTCGGTCGAAAGATTGTCCGCAAGGGCAGGGGGGATCAACAGGAAAAGAAGCAGAGTGATTGCAAGTAAAAGGATCTTTTCGCGTCCGCGGCATGCCCAAAAACCGTCATAGCGGTGGCACTGAGCCATCTTATTTTTCTTTGCCCTGAGAGAAGCCTCTGATCTTTTCCTTCAGCATCGACATCAGCCCGGCAAATCCCGCGTCATTGATTACACTGGTAAATTGAGACCTCGTAAGCGCAAGCTGGCTGACGCCAGAAATCTGAATGTCAACAACACGCCACTTGCCCGCGACTTGACGGAGGAGATAATGAAATTCCACTTTTTCCCCGTCGGTCTTAATCAGGTCGCTTACGACCGTTACAATGCCGCGCTCGGGCCCTGATTGCGAAACTATCTTAAACTGCTCTCCGGAATAACCGTCAAACCTCGCTGCATAGGTGGCTACAGTCCACTCGATATAGTTTTTCAGATATGTGCGGTGCTGTTCTTCTGTAAGCGTCTTGCGGTACCTGCCGAGGGCAAGATCGGCCATAAGGGGAAGGGCAAAGGAATTATCAATTACAGGGGCCAAAAGCGAATAACGGCCTTTGTAACCGAGTTCATCGGCTTTTTTCATCGCCTCCAGGAGGGCGGCATTGAATGTCTTTATACTCTCCTGAGGTGCCTGTTCTGCGTTAGAGCGCAGCGGGCTAAGGACCAGAGAGAGTACAAGGACAAAACCTGCACAGACGACCGCAAGGTTTCCAAAGGTCATTTTGGAAGTCAGACTCATTGTTTCTCCTTTGCAAATGATTTTGAGATTCTATCATAGTTCATCGGGACATCTTTTTGTTATGATTATTAAATCATAGCGCAAGAAAGGCAGGTTTGCATAAGGCGCTTTTCGCTGGATTGTGAATTATGAAGAATGAGTACGGAAAAAACGCGACACGGCTGCTGAGCTGGTGGGTAGGACTAGTCCAGAAGTGGGCTCTGCCGGTCGTCATAATCTGTGTTATCATGTCCGCTGGAATCCTCGTCTACTCGGTGAAGAATTTCAGGATCGATGCTGATATCACCGGCATGATTTCTGACAAGCTCCCTTTTCGACGCATGGAAAAGGAATTTTCGAGGGCATTCCCGAATCTGAATAATACGATAGTTGTTGTGATAGATGCGGACAGCGCCGGGCGGGCCATCGATGCCCGTGACCGTTTGGCCGACGGCCTGAGAAAAAAGAAGGACCTCTTCACGGGCGTGTATGTGCCCGGCGGGGGGGATTTCTTCGAAAAAAACGGGCTTTTGTATTTGAGTGTCGATGAACTGCAGGATTTTGGCGACAACATGTCTGCTGCACAGCCTCTGATTGCGCTCATTTCCAGGGACCTGAGTTTAAAAGGGCTTTTTTCGGTTGTCGAAGTGATGCTGCAGAATTCGAAGGAAGCAGGGCCGAACGACAAGCGAATCGATACGATGTACAAAGAGATGAGCAACGCCTTTGACAGCGCAGCCGAAGGAAGACCGTATGATCTGTCGTGGCAAGGCATCATGTTTGGGGACAAGGTCATGGCGGGGCAGCAGAGACAATTCATCATGCT
>JAWOKY010000050.1:0-10133 GCA_033853975.1 Thermodesulfovibrionales bacterium | reverse complement strand
TGTTCCTTGACGAGGTTGGGGAACTCCCTCTCAGGCTTCAGGCAGAACTTCTGAGGGTGGTACAGGAAAAGGCATATAAACGCCTTGGGAGCAATATCTGGCACGGCACGCAATTTCGGCTTATTTGCGCAACGAACAGGGATTTGTCAAAAGAACAGTCCGAAGGAAAGTTCCGAAGCGATTTTTATTACCGCATAGCGTGCTGGACATGCAAGCTTCCGCCGCTTCGAGAACGGCCTGATGACATCGTCCCCTTGGCGAGACATTTCATCAGGCATTTCACAGCCGAGGAAGAAGAGCCACCGGAAATAGACGACGCCGTTTTGGAATATCTGAAGGCCAGGGAATATCCGGGAAATGTCCGCGATTTAAAGCACCTTATTTATCGTATAATGTGCCGCCACGTCGGACGAGGACCGATAACGACGGGTGACATTCCAGAAACAGATCGCCCTTCGTCCGATGTCGGGCAAAAAGGCGACCACCTTGAACCTCTCGAGGCTGCTGTCCGCCTTGCGCTTTCACGCGGCATCGGGCTTAAGGATATCGGCAGGGCTGCCGAGGATATCGCGATAAGCATTGCACTACAAGGGAGCGGAAATGGAAGGTCGACTCGCGCGGCACGGAAACTCGGAGTCACTGAAAGGACAATTCAGAAACGCATTAAAGAAGGGATTACACCAGCACGCGGCATTGACCCGGAGTCATCTCGATAGGCCGGTCAGGCGAAGCAAATTTTCCCCGAGAACGAGCCTTTTCTGGAGCTCATTCATGCCGAGGGCTTGCATTTTCGCAAGCTCTACTCCGGGATGAAGAAATGGCCCATCCGATCCGAAGAGAATCTTTTCGGCCCCGGCCCGCTGCACCGCCTCCACCAGCAAATCAAAATACCGGACCCCCGCTGTATCGGCAAAGATATTCCGGTGTTTGACCAATTGATCGATCACCGCCTTCTGTGCTTTCCAATCATCCCCGAAACTTCCCAGATGCGGAATGATGAAATTGACATCGGGATATTCCGATGCAAGCAGTTCCACCACTGATACTTCGCCCATGATATCGTACAATACCGGGATGGAGAACCGCCTTGCAGCCTCGCAAACCTCGCGCGTGATCCGCCCGTCATGGCGGTGCACCTTTATCCCGCAAAAGCGATGCGTCAGGACCGCCTCCTCTATCATCGCGCCGATTCTTCCCGCATCTCTTTGGGGGTGAACAAAGGCGAAACCGCAAAACCGGTCGGGGCGACTTGCAACGATAGATGCTATTGCACGGTTAGCTGCCGAATAGTTGGGATGAAAAACCGAGAAGAGCACTGTCTTTTGGATCCCCGCGCGATCGGCCCGGCCAATATAACGCACCAAATCCGCTGCCGTATCCCATGGACCTGTGAGCCCCTCTCCCTTCC
This sequence comes from Thermodesulfovibrionales bacterium, assembly GCA_033853975.1. Lineage (GTDB taxonomy): Bacteria > Nitrospirota > Thermodesulfovibrionia > Thermodesulfovibrionales > UBA6898 > JAWOKY01. The sequence goes on along the minus strand of JAWOKY010000050.1, from coordinate 8,725 downwards.
CCGCATGACAATGTGAATCAATGATCATCGCGTCGTCCGTCATCGTTTCGGTTATGTATTGCCAAAGTCCCGAGAAAATGGATGATCGTATCTATCCCTTTAAAAAAGTTCGGCAGATACAGCTTTTCATTCGGACCGTGCTTTCCGTCATCAGGCAGGGCAAATCCCATAAGAGCAGTTTCAATGCCCAGCATATCCTTAAACATGCTCACAACCGGAATGGTGCCGCCGGAGAGAAGAAAAACAGGTCTTTTGCCGAACCCGAGTCTATATGCTTTGCCGGCTGCCTGCACACCAGGATGGGAGACGGAGGTCACGGCAGGTTTTGCAGCGGTTCTTATTCGAATGGCAGTCCTGACGGAACGAGGTGTTACAGCGTGTACGTAATTATGGAAAATTCGCCCGATCTCGTCGGAACGCTGGTTTGGGACGAGTCGAATATCAAGATTTGCGTGGGCGCTGGCGGGAATTGCATTGGCGCCCCGGGCGGTATCGGTCCCTGACGTAATGGCTGTAACCGAAAGCGACGGTCGCAGCGTAGACCGTTCATATAACGTATAGCCCTCTTCGCCCCATCCAGTCCGGGCGCCCGCATTTTTCAGGATCGTCTCGTCCGAAGGACCCGTTTTTGCCATGTAGTCCCTCGCTTGCCGGCTCCATTCTATTACAGAATCGTAGAAACCGGGGATCGCGACACGGCCGGTCTTGTCATGCAGGCAGGCTATGATACCGCAAAGCACGTGCAAAGGGTTACGCACAGCGCCTCCGAATATACCCGAGTGAATATCATGGGCCGGCCCCGAAACTTCGAGGTCGATCCCAAGAGCGCCCCGCAGAGAGCAAGTAATGGCAGGCTTGTCCGGCGTCGGCATGCTCGTATCGGAAATAAGCGCCATATCTGATGCGAGCAGGGCCCTGTTGTTCAGGAGAAATTGGCCCAGATTCGGACTGCCGATCTCTTCTTCCCCCTCAAAGATACATTTGACGTTCACGGGTAATTTCCCTGAAGACCTCAAAAAACTCTCGATGGCCTTAACATGCGTGAATAGTTGTCCCTTGTCGTCAGACGCCCCACGGCCATAAAGACTGTCTCCACGGACCACGGGTTCAAAAGGCGGCGTCTGCCATGCGTCATGTCTTCCGGCCGGCTGAACATCATAGTGTCCGTAGAAAAGGACCGTGGCTTGTCCCGGGCTGTTCGCTTTTTCAGCGTAGACGATAGGATGTCTTTTTGTCGGAATGACGCTGACCCTCTCCATCCCAATGTGATTCAGATGTCTTGCCAGCCATTCGGCACATTTGCTCACTGCTCCATAGTTTCCCGCGCTCACGGACGGGAACCGGATAAAGTCCATCAATTCGCGGATAAAAGCCGCCCTGTTTTCATGTGCGTATGAAAGGGCCCGCGAGATACCCGTCGGGCCGATGGTCGCAAGAGATTCAAACTGTATGCCCGTCACTTTGTCCATTGACTATTCCCTTTGTGTCCCGGAATCTTAAGTGGCATTCTCGCCGCTAACTTCTTGTGAACGAAATAATTGAGAATATCGACTGCCCTGTCTATATCGGCCTCGCTGTGAAGGGAAGTCATAATAAAGCAAAGGCGCGGCGAGCTTCCGTTTCTTGCCTTGAGGAGTACGGTCTTTACCCCCGCTCCGAGCAGGTCATGATAAAGAGCGAATGCCTTTACCCTTGGGCTCAGCCTGAGCGTTTGGACCGGGAAGAGCCCGCCTGACGCTGAAAGGCCCGTCGCTGCAAGTCCTCTCCTGAAACGGTTTACGTTGCGCATCAAGCGCTTTCTCAATTCCTCACCGTAGGAAGCATTAACCATGATCGCGTGCTCGGCGGCACTCACCGCTGCCATCGAAGGCGGGCTGCAATGCACCCTCGTCTCGCTCTCATCCATGAACTTCTGAAGATTAGAGTCGCTGCCTGCAAGGATAGCCGCGGGGACTCCGAAGCCTTTTGCCAGAGAGCTCACCACCAGCACCTCCGACGCAAGGGAGATCTCGTTCCAGGGAAGGACACCTCCTCCGCCCATTCCAAACGGCGCGCCGGGTCCGGGATTGCGTCCGAGAATACCGAGCGCCTGAGTATCGTCCAGAATCAACAGACCCCCATAACTTTTTGCCAAAGCCCAATATTCTTTTATCGGCGCAACCCGTGCGCACTCGGGGCAAAGGCCGTCCGAGACAATCAACGGGCATGCGCCTTTAATGTGATTCGATGACAGCAATTTCTGAAGTCCGGCGCTGTCGTGATGGGGGAATCTATGCACAGCTACCCCTTTTCCCGCAGCCCTTTCAGCTCCCCATTTGGTTATTGGGTAGGCTTCCGAATCGATGTAGATCGCCCGGGATCGCCTGCTCAGCATTCCGAAGAGGTCCCAAAAGAGATGGAGGGTGGAAGGGGAAAGCACTCCCCTTCCACAACCCATCAGTTTCGCAAACGCCTGAGCAGCCGAGGTGCTCCGTTCAGGTTCCTTCAACGCAGCCGGCGCGCCGGTCGTGAGGCTTTGCCAGGGAGCGAGGGAACCTTTCGGGTGCCTGAGTCCGAGGTATAGCGAGCATGCGAAATCGGGCATGCGCGATCCCTCTCAGACGCCCACCGGCCGCTTCTGTGCCTCGATCCTCTTTAAGTGCGCCCACGGCGGCGTGGCATCGACCGGTTCGGTCGTGAGGTCCACGCCCGTTGCAGCGCGGTAGGCGTGGATATAACCCTGGATCTCGGGTTTCCAATACCGTGCCCAGTTCTTCGCCTGGTTCTCGTCGTTCACGTCTATCCAGTCGCCGTACCTGACCGAGAGAATGATTTGTTCGCCGAAGCTGGCGAGCTCCTGGAAGTGTGTTATCGAGGTGTCGGTCCAACCCTGGAGCTTCTTCATGGCATCGACGCGGCCCATCCACGGCTCCTTGTACGGGACCATCGGCCTTCCGCGCAGAAAATCCTGCATTTCGGGTCTCGCGAGCATCCACTGTTCCACCATCATCTCGACGCGCGCCGTCCACGGCAAGTCTCCGAACTGGTTATGAGCGCCCTCGGCGAGCACAATGTGAACCTCTCTGAGGGTCTGAAGAAGAGGGAACGCATCCGCGACTACCGTGGTGTCCGCGTCCTCTTTATAGAATACAGAGGTCTTGTAAAGGAGGTTGTGGAACCCTTCGAGAAATTTCGAGCGGCTGTCGGCCGTGCGAAGCGTAGGCACCGCTCTGCCGTTGATCGAAAAGCCATAATGGTGATCGTACTCGTAGGCCCTGCGCTGCATGTTCAGCCTGTTGTATTCGTTCTGGATGTAACCCCAGAGGAGGTTATTGAGCGGCCGAAGCGGGTCGATCTCGAGCTGCGCCAGAGGGTCGCGGTTGCTCGGCCCCCGGCGGTTCTGGAATCTCAGCGCGATTGCATTCATCGTCTGCGCAAGCCCGCCCTCCTCGTGCCAGTATGACCATATCAGCTCGATCAGACTCGGACAGTTGAAGCGGTTTTTAAGGACGCCGTCACAGTAAGGGAGTTTTTTCTCCTGGATTTCCAGGTCTTTTCCCATCAAGGCTTCAAGAATACGGTTTAAATAAGGAAGAGTGTTCTTGCCGCCGAAATATCTAGTGAGTCGCGTCTCGATATCGGAGACGGTGACCGCCTCATTGAATCTTCCGCTTTCTTCCATATTGTCGAAAAGAGTGTCATCTAAGATTTTCACGCGCCCTTTTTCGACTTTAACGACACCGCATTCGAGGAGCAGAAATATCTCTGTCGCCAGCTTGAGAACGTTATAAGAGTCGACTGAGTTTATGCTCAGACGGGTGTCGACGAGATCTTGATCGAAGTTCTTTCCTTTGCCTTTGAATTCTTTGCTTACAGCATCCCGAATTTGAGAGACGGAATCATTCCCGCAGAAGATTCTGTCTATCACATCCCCATATCTCTCGAATGACACCGCCTTCATGCGATTGCGAATGGCTGCCCATAGGGCCTGATCGCCAGTAGGCGGGGATGATGTGCGCTGCATGGCGACAGGCAGTACATCGCCCTTCTGAATCTGGCGCGCCTTCACAGCTACTTCTTCCGATTGACATTCGCCGATCAGCTCAGCACTTTCATAAACTCGAAATGTGGCATGATAATTCTCCGGCGTGAGGCCGCTAGTATTCCAGTTAGCCTTTGACGGATTGGTGGGCTCGATATTGATGTTATCGTTTGCCACGATCCATTCATAGTGAACGGTCTCTTTTTTTAATAAGTCTTTGAGGGTCAGTGATTCTCTTTCGCCGTTAACTATACAAGCAAATTTACCGATATTTGGGGGGGTATGGGCTTCCAGCGCAACAACATCTCCTTCGGTAAAAATCAACGACTTCGAGTGGACAACATGGCACTCCACAGGAATCAGATTGGGGAAGTTGCCTTCAGGGGTTCCGATCACATGCCCATTTTCGTCTCTTATTTCGACGGTGACTGTATACTTCCCGTATGGTGCCTTTGACGGGTCGATCGTTGCTACGTATGGGATTAAGTCATCCTTTTTAAGGATGGGGAGTGTCTTAGCATTCTCAGAGACCCAGCTCCAATCATACGTGTAGTTGATATTGCTTGGCACCGCCGTAAGTACTACATAGTCTTTGCCGTGCTCGACATTAATACTTGTGTCCATAACTAATCCTCCTTAAATTATTAACTTCTGTTTCTCGCTTCTCGATACATCAGCGCATATAGCCGATGTATCGAGCGTTATCTTCAATGCCCAGAATTTGAGCAGGTCACTAAGCAACTTGCTCTCTTCTTTCGGGCTTATCATACTATCCATCTTCGCCTGTCCGATTACCGCAAAGGCAAGGGTAGGCGCTACGGATTTCATCATATCCGGGGAGCGCCGCCAGGCTGCAAAGGCGCTGCGCAACCGTTCGGGCATCCGATCAGCGGAGGCTACCGCCTGCATGAGTGATCTCCCTTCGAGCGACTTGGGTCGGTGTTCAAGCAGCATCGACGCGAACTTCGGGATGTTCCTCTCGAGTCCGGCGAATATTGCACGCTTCCTTTCATCAAGGCCCTCCAGAGGGTAGAAAGATTCCCATAACTTCGAGATCACTTCCCACTGAGGGTTCGGATAGATTGCCTGCCCCATCGCGCAGCTCAGTTTTACCCTGATATACGGCGAAGGATGCGGGTCTTCGAGGTCTACCCTGAAGACGAATGGCCTTGGCAGACTCACTACCGACATAAGCCCCATCGTACCGATGACGCCGAGCCTCGCAACAGACCAGAAGTCGGCCAGTATCTCCGATATCCAGCGCTGCCAGCAGAGCCAGGCCATCCTGTCATGGCCCGCGTTCATTACTGCCTGCCCGAGCAGCGGTCTCAGCGAGGCCTCGAAATCGAGGACTGCCGACGCCTGGTGGCCTACCTCGTGCACGAGGGATGATGCGATGCCGCTTCCGATCATCCTTTCCCTCGGCACCTGGATCACGGCGACGGGGTTCGGATCTCCACCAGGAAGCCTCGTGCGTGCCCTTCGTATCGCTGCGCCCGCGCCCCTGTCCAGATAACAGATCACCGGAGGGAGGCTACGGTACGTTTCTGCAGGAGAAAGCGCGTCCGCTGCAAACACGTCCAGACCCGAAAGCCACACGCCAGTATCGTGTTCGCTCCGCTGGTTCAGGACGTTTGCGAAGATATCGAGTTGCGTGAGAATTGCGATAAATCGGAGACGCAGCAGGGAAAAACGCCTGTGGGCGACTGCCTGAGGCGTATGTACCGCTTCGGGGCCGTCGAGCCATCTCAAATATCCGTGTATCATGTCACGCAACCTCATTCGGCACGAAGAAAGATGGACCTCTATCGCCGTCTGAGCGGGCAGAGGGATCGTTGCTGCCGGGACCATCGGCGTATGGAGGGCAAAGGACTCCACGCGGTTGATCCTTGTCAAAAGAGCATGGGCTTCGCTCTTCAGGAAATTGCGGGCAGCGGCTCTTACCTTCATCATCATAACCCGTAGAGCACTATAGCGCGGCCGCGCCTGATCCAGCGGCCCTGCGCTTGTGCTGCCACAGGCTGTCCAGGCCACGCAGATGGTCCGGTTGGAAATGAAGCTGATGCCTGTGCAGGGAACTGTTGCGCATTCCTCGCACAGTCGCAGAGACCGGGCGCATGGGTTTGTGCTGCAAGCGCAATGGCCTTTCTGGCAATCGCAACGGGGCTGATCGTGGGCGGCGCGAGAGCCGCTTTCTGCGCCGCCGATGAAGCCAGACGCACGAACCTGCGGGCAACCTCGAACTCTCTGTCTTCCTGACTTAACCCTTCTAACTCCAGGCCGAACATCTTGCCTGCCATGGAACCTAATGATGAACCGATCGCCGTGCCGACACCGGGTGCGACGAAGCTTCCTAACGCGCCGCCAACAACGGGAAGGGCTTGTTTGGCAATGCCTTTCAAAACCCCGCCTAATGCCTGACCGACCGGACTCTTCAAAAACCCTCCGACTTTTTTCACCAGTCCGCCGAGAAAATGGTTCAGCTCCTGTTCGTTCGTAACCGAAAGCAGTTCAGATGCGAGCTCCATCTCAAGCGCCTCGTTCAACGGCGCCTCCGATTGAAATTCACCGCTCATTTCGCCAATGCTTTCGAATGTTCCTTCAGGGTTTTCTCCCTGAAACTCGCCGTACTCCGATGAAAATTCTCCCGATGTCCACATAATCATTTCTCCTTTGGGTTAGATTTATTACGCTTCTTTTTATATGCCTAACAGGATTATCTTTCTTCCGCGGCGTATCCACCTGCCGCTCCTGCCGTAAAGGGCAGGTTGAGACGGCTGAAGAGAGGCGCCGGATAAGCCCGGGATATATCTCCTGGCTGCCAGTGTTGCTGCCATCTTTGCCGCGATCTGGGGTTGGATGTTCTGCGGCGCCCTCACCGCTCTTGCCGAAGCGGCTCCGCCGTACCTGACAAACTGTCTCGCCGCCTCAAACTCGCGGTCTTCGGCACTCAATCCTTCGAGCTCCAGTCCGAATATGCGTCCCGCAGACGAAGCGAGCTTGCTTCCGATGTCCGCTCCACCCGAGCCTCCGAAGTAACCTCCGAGGGCACCACCGACAATGGGAAGTGCCTTTTTGGCGGCGTCTTTCAGTATCCCTCCCAGCGCTTGTCCCACAGGAGACTTGACTATGGTTCCCACTGCGCCTGCCGCCTTCTTGATAAGGTCTCCGAGAAAATGGTTCAGTTCAGTCTCGTTCGTAACCGATAACAGCTCACTTGCGAGCTCCATTTCCTGAACCTCGTTGAATGGGCTTGCCACCTCTCCGCTTTGCCCTAATTCCTGGGTAGTTTCGAACTCGAAACCAGTCTCGGGAATTTCGGGATAGCTGCTTTCCATGCCGAATTCACCTAACGTTCCACCGATGTCGTGCATAAGATTCCTCCTCCTTGGATTGTTTTTTCGGAAATTGTATTTCCGTGAACAATATTGCACGACCCGTGCCATTTCAAATATCTCATGATTACAAACAATTACGATTCTTGTCTTTATCAGAAGGCGACTCTTTTTTCGGACGATGTCTCAGGAGCGGCCGTGATGCGAACTAAAATTCGCCTAATGATTCTCAATGCCACTGATTAGAAGATGGTAAATATGAAGAGGAAGGTCAATATTTTTAGGCAAACTTTTTCAACCGAAATCAGTGGTCGTTTACTCGCTTGAAAAATAAGAAGTGGTGGGTGAACTTCTCGCCCTGGGTTTTCTTTTACGGGTTATATTCTAATCGTACTCTTGCTGGAGTTTCGGTTTCTTGAAAGTGAGGACTGGTCGGTGAACTCCTCAGAGTAGAAGTCACGAATTTTGTTTACAACTGCTGTAAACACAAATACTGTTGAGGACAACTGAAGACGAAAAGAGGGAGAAAATGGGGTCAGTTATCTGTTCTTGCTGACGAGTGCAAGCTTAATTCTCCCTTTTCAGTCAATTTCCTCTCGTACTCCTCCTTTAGATAAGGATGCTTTCCTGTGAGGAGTGGAGGCAGTTCTCTTCCGTATGCGGACCTTTCGGGGGGCCGATGGTCCCCGCACCGGCCCGGCTTTAAAAATAGTCAACCTGCTGCGCTAAGCGTGCCTTCTTGTTCTGGTTGTCTATGGAGTGTCTTCAAGTTTGTCTGTTTGTTTAAGATGCTATCTAGAACATCGACGGCTTTCACCTTGTGTGCTGGCGCAAGGTGACTGTATCTCAGGGTCATGGTAAGTGTCTTGTGACCAAGAAGTTCCTTGACTGTCGTAATGTCTACCCCTGCCATCACAAGGCACGACGCGAATGAGTGTCTTAAGTCGTGGAAGTGGAAATCTCTGATTCCCGCCCTTCTCAGGGCTGTATTGAAACTTCTCTTCACCGCCTTAAACGGCTTCCCTGTGGCATTGTCGAAGAAGACATAAGGAACATCAAGCCGCCGCGTTAAACCCTGTAGGACGCCTCTTAGCGTGTCATTGATAGGGATTTCGCGGCGTTCCCCGTTCTTGCTCTTGTCGAGGAGTATAAACCCGTGTTTCGGGTCGACGTTATCCCACTTCAAAGAAAGTATTTCGCCTCGTCTCATCCCAGTATTGAGCGCCGTAATAACTATAGGTCTTAAATGGGGTTCACAGGTGCGGATTAGTGTCTGTGATTCATCCTTCGAAAGATATCTTAAACGTCTGTTGTTCTCGTGTAGCTGTTTCACTCTCAGGATATTCTTGTGGGTTTCCTCTTCTACCAT
>JAWOKY010000049.1:0-4423 GCA_033853975.1 Thermodesulfovibrionales bacterium | reverse complement strand
TCTGGGATATCTTTTAGCGGCATGTTCTCCCGATGCCGTTATATTACTCAAAGTCCTCTCCATGTGTCAAGTATATAATCACGGAGTTTTTCCGAACTTCCCGGTTAAGACGCATATCCCCGGGCTGGAGGGAACACCGGCAGGATGTGTGGGCAGCATTACCAATTGCCCGGAGATTTCGTCTTCAGTTTCACGTCGACAGCGTGCAGGGATTTCCGGACTTCTAAAAACCGACAGAAGCTCACAAAAAAAGAGGCGGGGAAATTCCCCGCCTCCCGTCTTCAGCAGCTACTTCGATCTTATTACTGCTGTTTCGTGCAGGTGATTGTTTGGACGGCGTCACCGGTTGCGCCGCTTGGAAGCGCGACAGGAGAAGTGACACCGGTGCAGCTGAACGTGTTGCCTGCGCTGCCTTTCTTTGCTGCAACTGTCCACGAACCGTTAAGGTTTTTGAACTCCGCGAAATAGGGATTGCTTTCCGTGCAAGCCGGTCCACGGTTGGCTGCGGCGCTGCACAGAGCCGATGCACTGGTGAACTTCGCCTTTGTTGTCGCGCCCTGGGTGATGACGATCTTTGTGTTCGGCTTGTTGCTGTACGCCCACAGGTTATACGCAGACCGGGAGATTGTCGGACCCGAGACGGTTCTGTTCCCGGTGTCGGGGTCAGTGCCGGTACATGCGCTGAAAGTCAGCGACTGTGGCCCCGGGAAGGTGTTGCCTGACTGCTTTGCCACGATCTTATATGTTCCCGCTTTTACCGGCGTAAATGAGTACTGGCCGTTTGAATCGGTTGTGGTCTTCAGATTGACGCCCGTCGCGGTGTTCTTCAGATGTACGGTTACGCCGCTCATTCCTGCACCGTCAGCTGTTTCAAGTACCTTGCCGGAGACTTCGCACGTCTCGCTTGTTGCCTGGCTGTGCATGGTCGGTGCAATCGTCGCGAGGTACGCCTTGCTGAAGAACGGGGCCCCATTGTTTGTTTTGGGTGTCCAGTTTTCGCTGGCACGGTAGCAGAGTGTGTAGGTGTTGTTGGCTGTATCGACCGAGCCGGTCTTCGTAGTGCAGGTACCGTTTGAGTCTCCGCCGTGGCACTGTCCGCATGCCAGATCGAGGTCTACCCAGATGGCGTTTGAATATGTCTGGGAGTTGCCGCCGGCATCGGTATAAGATTCAGGTGCGGTGGACGCCAGCTTCTGGCCTGCGCTGAACTGTGAAGCGGACGGGAATGTGCTGTAAGAGGGATCGGTGTTGATTCTCCACAGGTGCATCGCAAAGCCGGTACCGGGGTCGTCAGGCATATGGCAGACCTCGCATGGGTTGTCATACAATGAGGTGTCAAACGGCGTTCCGGCACTCTTGGGATGCATTATGAGCGAAGCGTCTACTATGGGCGCCTGCGTCTTGTTCATGGTGCTGCTGCTGGAATGGCAGTCAACGCATTCTTTTTTCATCGCCTTCTCGGCCTCTGAAGCCGCGAAAAGGCTGTTGTGAACGTCGTGGCACGATGTGCAGGTCCCCTGATCCGATCTGTAACTCCAGATACCGCCGGCCTTAGTGCAATCCGCCATGGTATGAACGTCCTGCACCTGTCCGTTTACGAGCATGGCGGAGACGGTGCAAGAGCCGTCGTTGAACTGGGTGTTGAAAGTGCCATAAGGGGTAAAGCTGTTATTGGAATAATACCCTATATCATATTTGCCGACCTGGTTCGGGGCCATTTTCCCGATGAACCTGGCGTGAGGGCTGTTCAGGAACCACTCGCCGATAGGATGGCCGGTGAAGCCGGTTCCGGTTGCATTGAGTCCCGGAGCAGCAGGATTATTAAGGTCAACGTCCGGTCCTGCTCCGTTATAAGTCTTTGCCGTTGCCTGGTGACAGCCGACGCACGTGTTGGTAATGGCTGCGCCCGTGCTGATCGCCGTACCCCAGTCGTGGCCGTTGCCGGATGCCGCAGCGTAGCTGGGAGCACTGTTGTTGTTATACACCGAGGTCGTGGCATCATACACTTCGGGGAATGTTACAGCATGACACCGCGCGCACTGAATACCGTTTTGGTCCCACGCAGGCGACCATTTGGCTTTTGTAGTACCCCAGTCAAGGCCGGGATAAGTGGCATTCGGTTCCGCACCGGCAACTCCCGTTACGCCTGTTGTCGGATACCATGTCCCGCCTGCCACAGTACAATCTGCAGAGTTGACGTATGAGGACATGGAGCAGACGCCGGCCTCTGTCCATTTGCTGCGGCCCAGAAGGCCCGAATACGGGAATTTGGCATCGCAGGCCGACTTTGATGTCTGAGTGAGGTCGCCGTTACAGTACGCCGGTGTCTGGTTGCTGAAACCCGTCGTGTGGCAGGCCGAGCAACTGTAAGAGCTGGAGCCATTGTACAGTGCGTGACCATTGGCGTTTACGATAACGTCGAGAGCGCCCGGCGCAGGCTCCATCCAGTCGCCGAAGATATACAAAAGAGGGTTGGTCCAACCGCCCGTGCCGGGCTTCGTCGCCGTCGGCGGGTTCGAGGTCCAATCGAAAGTGCCGTCGCCTGCGCCGGTGCCGGCCCAGCCGGTGTACGGCGCGATATTGCCGTTTTGATCGGGACCGCCCCACTGATATCCGGAGGTGACCTTCCTGAGCATGTTCCTGTGGCCCTGTTTCAGGTATGACTCCTTCCACCTTTCCGCATACTGGTTGTTCTGGGAGATGGAGTTATGGCAACGAAGGCAGTCCCAGTTTCCGGCAATCACATTTGTGGCCACCGTGGCCGTTCCATTGCTTGTGCTCATAGAGGTTGTGCTGCCCGAATAGGTGGCATAGGAGTTCCAGGTGTAGCCTGCGAGCAGGCACAGGCCCATGTTTGAGGGCAGGCTCGGAGGCAGCACAGTTCCCGCGGCAACGGTTGTCGTGCCGTCCATTGCCGTAATTTTGGAAGCGGATGTTCCGCCCCCGATGCCGTAGGAATACGAGCATACGCCCTTGCTCCAGGGATTGAGCATTGGAGTGGTAGCGCTGTTGGCGCCCACGCATCCTGCCTGAGTGGGATACTGCGCCGTGACATCGACCTTTGCATAGCAGAAGCCCTGGTCAAAGCCGCCGCCGACATACTTGCCGTTGCTGTAGGTCGCGTCCCTGCCGGCATACTGCCATGATGAGGTGCATGCCGATTTCCATGTGCCGCCCAAGGCCGTACACATTGCCGTAGTCCGGTCGAGCCCGTTCAACGAGATACCGTTGCCTGAACCGTCCACGCAAGTGACGGCCCAGAAATGGGCGCCTCCGGGGTTGGAAGTGCTTGCACAGGCCGCCTGTGTCGTATACGCGGGGAATGTCTCCGCGATACAATCGGGCCGTGATGTCCTGGACGAATCGATCACGAGTGAGCCGTCGGCATTGATGCCGGTGACGCACGTGCCCATATCCTGCGGCAGGTCCCAGCCGCCGGATGTCGGGTCCTGCGTGGCGCCGTCAGGCAGGTAAACCGCCGTGGCGTTGCCCGCAAGTATCAACGGAATCGCCAGAAAAAGCAGCGTTGCCATTGATAGAAATATTGCCCTGCATTTTTTCATTCGCTTAACTCCTTTTATCGATGTGATTCTTTTTGTCTTCTCCGGCCTTGGGACCGGACCCATTTTCAAATCATTAAGCAATTAAGGTGCCAAGTTACGAAGTGCTTAATATATATAAATAAATTATGGTTAAAACTCTGGCATTGCATTGGAAGGTTCTTTTGTCGGGAGAATAACCGATCATGGCCCAACAGGAGATTTCCTGAAAATGCAGTTGAATCAAGGATTTTGAGATGATGCTCTCTTCTTCTTACGGCGTTGGTGGATGGTTGGTAATTTTACCAACTAATGACGCCAGCGACTCGGCAGTCTGGCAGAGCGGTTTGGCAAGCATGAAGCATGACAGCCCGCTGCTTTGCTTAAGGCCTGAAATATTTCTATAATACAGTGTGTTGTCTGTTCATGGAGGTTTCGGCAGGTGAAGTTGTCAAGAGGGGGTTTTCTGAAAGTTCATGGAAGAACAGTGGCTCAGACAGACAGATTTCTTACAGCATATTTTTGATGCCGTCCCATCCTTGCTGTTTCTTGTTGACGATGATGTCCGCATAATCAATTTAAATGCTGCAGCGGCAAGATTGGCCGATGAGGAAAAGAAGTCCGCGACACAACAAAGAGGAGGAGATTTTCTGCACTGTATCTTTTCCTATGAAACGCCCGAGGGCTGCGGCCGCTCGTCTCACTGCAGGGATTGTGTCATCAGAAGATCAGTCGGAAAGGCAATTCAGGGGGAATGTGTTTACAGAGAAACCACCAGAATGAATTTGCTGAAGGGTGATAGCATTACCGAGATCTATGTTTCGGTTACGACAAGCCCGATTTACTATCGGGGCAGGAAACTCGCCCTCCTGGTAATGGAAGAC
>JAWOKY010000048.1:0-2648 GCA_033853975.1 Thermodesulfovibrionales bacterium | reverse complement strand
CTCCTCCTTTTATTCCCAGCTCGACCCTGTTGACTGGGAAGGCTCAGTAGAAAGGACCAAAGAATGCCTGCGACCGCTGCTCCGCAGGGCAAAGGAGCGGAAAATCTCGGTAACCTTTGACATGGAGCACCGTCATTACAATGACCTTATCATCGCGGTCTTTAAAGGTATCCTCGAAGAAGAGGAATTCAGGGAGTTACCGTTTGTGGGTATTGCGCTACAGGCCTATTTGAAGGATACGGGCGAAGATATTCCGGATTTGATACGCTGTGCACAGGGGCGGGGCAGGAGGATCAGCATCCGCCTCGTGAAGGGTGCCTACTGGGATTATGAGGTTGTCGTAAACCGCCAGAAGGGGTGGCCAGTACCTGTCTTTTTAAACAAGGAGGAAACGGACTGGTCCTTTGAACGGCAGACAAGGCTGCTCTTTGAAAACAGCGATATTGTTCGACCCGCCATCGCGACTCATAACCTCAGAAGCATGAGTCATGCGATTGCCCTTGCCGACTCTCTGAATATTTCCAAGCAGGCGTTCGAGTTCCAGATGCTCTACGGTATGGCTGAGCCGCTCCGAAAAGCCCTGCGAGAACAGGGATTCTGCGTGCGAGTTTATACCCCGCTGGGGGAGTTGATCCCCGGCATGGCTTATCTCGTAAGAAGGCTTCTCGAAAATACGTCGAACGAATCTTTTCTGAGAAAATCCTTCGGCGAGAGGGCTGCCTTTGATGAGCTCATGCAAGCTCCACGGCTGCATGAGGCAGTCTCCGGGAATGGGACATCCGATGGCGGCTTCAAAAACGAACCACTTCTTGATTTTTCGATCACCCTGAACAGGAAGTTCATGGGCGACGCACTTGTACAAACAAAAAACAGGATGAATGGGAAATACCCGCTGTGCATCGGCGACCGCGAAGTCTGGACAAATAAAGAAATACTGTCGGTCAATCCGGCCCGACCCCGTGAAGTGGTGGGAAGGGTATCGTCTGCCACAAAACAGGAAGCTGACGAGGCCATAGAGGAAGCGCTTAAGGCCGGCGAATCGTGGAGAAAGACCAACCCAGAAAAGAGGGCAACCTATCTCTTCAGAGCTGCCGAGACAATGAGGAAGAAACGAATTGAGCTTGCGGCGCTCGAAGTCATTGAGGTCGGGAAGACGTGGAAGGACGCGGACGGTGATGTTACCGAAGCGATCGATTATCTTGAATACTATGGCCGTGAGATGCTGCGGTTCGGCAATCCGAGAATCCTGGGAGATTATCCGGGTGAGGAGAACGAATATGGATATCAGCCGAAAGGGATTGGCATCGTCATCTCTCCGTGGAATTTCCCGTTGGCAATAGCGACGGGCATGACCTCAGCAGCAATAGTGACTGGGAACTGCGTCATCTTCAAGCCCTCAGGCCTCTCTCCGATCACGGGGTATAAGCTTTATGAGACATTCAGGGCCGTGGGTCTCCCGGCCGGTGTGCTTCAGTTCCTTCCGGGACCGGGCAGCGAAGTAGGAGAATATCTTGTTTCCCATCCAGGAATAGATTTTATAGCCTTTACCGGCTCAAAGGAGGTGGGCCTAAGAATCGTACAGATCGCAGGCGAGACAATGAAGTGCCAGCGCAATTTAAAAAAAGTGATTGCCGAAATGGGCGGCAAGAATGCGATCATCGTAGACGAAACAGCCGATCTTGATGAAGCGGTGAAGGGAATCATCGAATCGGCCTTTGGTTTTCAGGGACAAAAATGTTCGGCTTGCTCTCGGGTGATCATCATAGGCGATATCTTTTCTGAACTCTGTGACCGGCTTACCGAGGCGATTTTGAGCATGAAGATTGGCAAGACCGAAGAACCGGGAAGTGTCCTCGGGCCGGTCATTGATGAGGCGGCTTTGAAGAAGATCACGGCCTATATCGAGATCGGCAAGAAGGAGGGGAAAGCGATCCTCGAAAGAGAGGTCTCGGAGGACGGATATTTTGTGGGCCCCGTGGTCTTGATTGATGCGAAGCCCGAATCTCGGGTTGCCACGGAGGAGATATTTGGTCCAGTGCTTACGATCATGGAGGCAAAGGATATTGATGAGGCTATACGATTGGCAAATGACAGCCAATACGCTTTAACAGGGGGGATCTTTTCGCGAAGCCCCGCCAACATTCAAAAAGTGAAAAAGGGGTTCCTGGTGGGCAACCTTTACGTAAACAGGAAAATAACCGGCGCGCTCGTCGGCAGGCAGCCTTTTGGAGGATTCGGCATGTCGGGAGCTGGATCGAAGGCTGGCGGGCCCGATTATCTTTTTCATTTCATGAATCCAGTCTCTATCAGTGAAAACACGATCAGGAGAGGGTTCGCACCCATCCGGAAAAAAGGAAAGCAGGCTTAAAGCCGATCTCCGTTCGGTCCTTATTGTATTCCCAAAAACGTTGGTGATAAAGTTTCCTTAGCGACATCCTTGGCGAAAATCATGGTCTCCTGCGACAGTTCGGACGTGGACCGTTCCGACGATTCCCATCATGGTTTTGCGCCTCTTTGGCCATATCTTCTCCATTCCATGATAACTTACCGGCTTCCAGGTCCGGATTTCCTTTAATGAATTTCAAATTGAACTTGAACCTGTCTATTTTCCATTCACCATCCTGCCCAATGAGATGTATGTCATAGCT
>JAWOKY010000047.1:0-3336 GCA_033853975.1 Thermodesulfovibrionales bacterium | reverse complement strand
TTTTATGCAACTGCAAGGTCACTTATGGCTGATTCAGCGATAGCATCAGGCGGCTCTGTGAAGTTGAAATTTGGCCACTGCGAGATATAATGGTTTCAATGTTACGCGGGACGGAAAGATAGGGGCGGATATGGAAGAAAAGCTGACAGCAGGCGGCCTGCTGCGCAGAGCGGTCTCTCAGGAGAGACCGCTTCAGGTAGTCGGAACGATCAATTCCTATGCCGCTCTCATGGCGGAGCGGGCAGGCTTTCGGGCGCTTTACCTTTCCGGTGCCGGTGTCGCAAACGCATGCCATGCCCTGCCTGATCTCGGGATCACGACCCTTCCGGATGTCCTGGAGGAGGTCCGCAGAATCACGCCCGCAGTCGCCCTGCCGCTTCTGGTCGATGTGGATACCGGCTGGGGAGGCGCCTTCATGATAGGGAGGACCATGAAGGAACTGATAAGGTCCGGCGCAGGGGGAATGCATATAGAAGACCAGGTCGCGGCGAAACGATGTGGTCAGCGACCCGGCAAAATGGTGGTCAGGCCGGCCGAGATGGCCGACCGTATCAAGGCTGCGGTCGATGCCAGAACGGACAATGAGTTCGTTATCATGGCCAGGACCGATGCATTCGCCTCAGAGGGGCTCGATGCGACCATTGAGAGGGCATGTCTTTATCGAGAGTCCGGCGCTGACATGCTCTTTCCCGAGGCATTGAATACCCTCGACCAGTACGGGAAATTCGTTAGCGAAGTGAAGATTCCCGTCCTTGCCAACATCACCGAGTTTGGTGTCACTCCTCTTTTTACGGTCAGGGAACTGGCGGAGGCAGGGGTGGGCCTTGTGCTTTACCCGCTGTCTGCGTTTCGTGCGATGAACGCCGCGGCGCTGAAGGTCTTCAGGACGATTCGAAAAGAAGGCACGCAGAAGAGCGTAATTGTTCTGATGCAGACACGGGAAGAACTCTATGAGATCCTCCATTATTACGAGTACGAGAAGAAGCTCGATCAATTGTTCTCCGGGGAGGAAAAACAATGACGGTCCAAAGAAGGGGAGGGCTCGAAGGCGTTGTCGCCGGCGAGACGGCGATAAGCACCGTCGGAAAGCAGGGGATCGGACTCACCTATCGGGGTTATTCCATTTACGACCTTGCGGCGCATGCCTCATTCGAAGAGGTCGCCTATCTCCTGATCTACGGCAAGCTCCCTTCTTTTAAGGAATTGGAAAAGTACCAATCGAGGCTTGGCTCAATGAGGGGCCTTCCCGAAGAATTAAGAACGATTCTCGAATATCTGCCTGCATCAAGTCACCCCATGGATGTTCTGCGCACAGGCTGTTCCGTCCTCGGCTCGCTGGAGCCCGAAGCGAGGGATCGAACGCAATACGAAATTGCGGACAGGCTCATTGCCTGTTTCCCATCAATGCTCCTCTACTGGTATCACTTCCACGAAAAAAGCAGACGCATCACGCTCGAAACGGGCGAGCGAACAGCGGCCGGCCATTTCCTGGCGCTTCTGCACGGCAGAAGTTCGCAGGAGCTTATGAAAAAAGCGATAAACTCATCCCTTGTACTTTACGCCGAGCACGAATTCAACGCATCTACATTCTCGGCCCGCGTCACCTCATCAACCCTCTCCGATTTCTATTCGGCGATCACCTCTGCGATAGGCACACTAAGGGGGCCGCTTCACGGAGGCGCAAACGAAGCAGCAATGCGAATGATATCAGGCTTCTGTTCGGCAGACGAGGCGGAGCAGGGAGTTCTACAGATGCTTGCGGAAAAGAAAAGGATCATGGGCTTCGGCCACAGGGTCTATAAACAGGCCGACCCAAGGACCCCTGTGATAAAGGAATGGGCGAAGAGTCTCGCCGCCTCGACGGGCGAAAAGGCAGTCTATGAGATCTCGGAGCGCATCGAAGCAGTGATGAAAAGGGAGAAGAATCTCTTTCCCAATCTCGATTTCTACAGCGCAGCCGTCTATCATCTTTGCGAGATACCGACCTATATGTTCACGCCCGTCTTTGTCTTTGCGAGGACTGCCGGCTGGGCGGCGCATATCATCGAGCAGAGGGCGAACAACAGGCTCATCAGACCGGTCGCCGATTATATCGGGCCGGAACCGAGGCCATACGTGCCGATAGAGGAGAGGCACTGATCATGGCGCGGCAGACAGCCGATATCAATGTGCGTCCCGGGTTTGACAAAGAGATAACGGATATCGCGGACTACGTTGTCGATTTTGAGATAACAAGCGAAGAGGCATACGATACTGCGCGGTACGGGCTCATGGACAGCCTCGGCTGCGCGATGCTTGCGCTTCGGTTTCCGGCATGCACCAAACTTCTCGGCCCCGTCGTTCCCGGCACAACAGTGCCTTTAGGTGCAAGGGTCCCCGGCACAGGTTTTGTTCTCGATCCGGTGAAGGCCGCCTTTGATACCGGCATATTGATCAGGTGGCTCGACTATAACGATGCATGGCTTGCCGCGGAATGGGGCCATCCTTCTGACAACCTCGGCGGAATCCTTGCGACGGCCGATTTCGTCAGCCGGAAAAGAAGGTCATCCGGGGAGGCGCCCCCTACCTTGAGGGACGGGCTCACATCGATGATAAAGGCACACGAGATTCAGGGGGTGATGTCACTCGAAAACAGTTTCAACCGTGTCGGGTTCGATCACGTGCTGCTTGTAAAACTCGCCACCGCCGCTGTTGTCACCCGTCTTCTGGGCGGCGGAAAGGATGCCATTGGTGATGCCCTTTCCCAGGTTTGGGTCGACGGCCAGAGTCTCAGGACATACCGGCATGCACCCAACACCGGCCCGCGGAAGTCCTGGGCTGCAGGCGATGCAACGAGCAGGGGCGTTCGACTTGCCATGATGACGATGCTGGGAGAGCCCGGCTACCCCTCCGCCCTGACAGCAAAGACGTGGGGGTTCTACGACGCGTCCTTCAGGGGCAACAGATTCAAATTCCAGCGGCCCTATGGGTCTTACGTCATCGAAAACATACTCTTCAAGGTGGCCTTCCCGACAGAGTTTCACGCGCAGACCGCAGCCGAGTGCGCACTTGCGCTTCACCCTGAAATCGCGGACAGACTGGATGAGATCCAAAAGGTGATAATCACGACCCAGGAGTCGGCAGTGCGGATAATCAGCAAGACCGGCCCTCTCTATAACCCGGCTGACCGCGATCACTGCATCCAGTATGTTGTTGCGGTCTGCCTGATCTTCGGTGAATTGACTGCCGATCATTACGAAAACGCTGTCGCCTCAGACCCTCTGATCGATCCTCTTCGCAGCAGGATGGAGGTGGTAGAGGACAACCGTTACAGCAGGGATTACCTCGACCCTGACA
>JAWOKY010000046.1:0-5245 GCA_033853975.1 Thermodesulfovibrionales bacterium | reverse complement strand
ACCCGGATGATCTCTTCGAGGTCCTCCCTCAGGAAGGGCTCGCCGCCTGTAACGTTGACGGTCTCCATGAAGGGAAGCCTGTCGTAAACATCCTGTTTGATTTCGTCTTCCCTAGCGCTCGGGAATTTCCACGTATTGCACATATGGCAGCGGGCGTTGCACCGGTAGGTGACGATAATGCTTGCGAATCTGACGGCGCTCACAGCACTTCCGCGGCGGATATCATCATGAGAATCATAGTTATAATTTTAAGAGATCGGAGTAGAAATCTTCAAACCTGGCTGCTATTGCGTCCCACGAATAATTTTTCAGCACATGCTCCTGCGCCGAGGCTTTCGCCGCTTCCAGTTCGGATGGGGACCCGATGAGACGGCCAAGCACCGAGGCAAGGTCATTGGTATCTCCGCTTCGGAATGCATGGCCATGACCACTGAGGGCTTCAAGATTTTCGGGTATGTCGCTTACGAGACAGCAATTTCCGTAACTCATCGCCTCAAGAAGGGCGGTCGCAAGACCCTCGACTTCAGAAGGCAGAACAAAGAGACGGCAGTTCGAGAAAAGCTCGCGAAGAAGCCTGCCTTCGACATGACCCGTAAAGACGATATTGCCGTCGCCCCGCGCCATATCGAAGAGCCGCGCCTTGTACCGATCTTCGTGGGGCGCATCCCCCGCGATCACGAGTTTTACATCCGTCTTCAGACGCCTGTAGCTCTCTATGAGATAATGCGCTCCCTTTTCAGGAACGAGCCTCGCAGCAAACAGCACATAATCATCGCCGGAAAGACCGTATTTTCTGATAAGGTCGGGCTGCTCATGCCGGGGAGGATTCACCCCCGTCGGTATGCACAGGCTTTCGACGCCGTACTTCTCCTTCAGGTAGTCCTGCTGTATCTTCGATACCACCGTGACACGATTTGCGGCAAGCACAGCAGGATATTCCGAGAGTTTAAAGAAGAGCCTGCCTACGGGTCCCCATTTGGCGCGTTTCCATTCGAGACCATGCCCCTGGACAACGACCTTCCTGCCTCCAAACCTTGGGACAACGGAAAAGACAGACGGTCCGAAGGCATGGAAATGGACGACATCAAGATCCTTTTCAAGACATTGGAAAGCCGTTGCGATGAAGGATGCGGTCAGCTTCTCAAGGCTTCTTGTCCGCAGAGTCGGCACCGTCTTTATCCTCATGCCCCTGTGGATGCCCTCTGCGGTGCCGTAGTGCCTCATGGTGTAAACTACGACGTCATGTCCTCTTGCGGCCAGCCGGGAGCCCAGGTCTTCCGTATATTTTTCGACGCCTCCCCCGAAGGGCAGTCCTTTAAGCACTATATAAGCGATTTTCATTGCATGCTAAGCCAGAGAATTGATAAGACTGAGAAGATTCCGTGCAGAGTTCTCCCACGAAAATATTCCAGCCTGTTGAAAACCTTGTTCGACGCAACTCCTTCTCAGTTCTTCAAACTCTATAAGCCGGGAAATTGCGTCGGCGATCTCGTCCTTTTTCAGAGGGTCCACGAGTAAAGCAGCGTCCCCCGCTACTTCAAGCAGAGAGGATGTACTGGAGGTAACGACAGGGCATCCGCACGCCATCGCCTCAAGAACAGGAAGACCGAAACCCTCGTAAAGCGAAGGGAAGCAAAACACGGACGCCGCGCTATAAAAATACGGAAGGTTATCGTCATGCACATATCCCGTGAAAATCACCCTGTCGGACAATCCAAGCTCCTTTACTTTCTTCGAAATCAGGTGTGCATCCTTTCCCTCTCCACCCACCAGGACCAGTTTGTGGGTCACCCCCTTGCGCACCAGCACGTCATAGGCTTCCACCAACCGAAGAAGGTTTTTTTGAGGCAGCGTCAGTGTGCCGGTATAGAGGATAAAATCGCCTTTAACGCCGTATCTTCTGTCTACAACGCTTTTCGCCTCGTTCTCGTTCAGCTTTCTGAACAGAGACATATCCACTCCGTTTGGAATGACCGCAAGTTTATTATCGGCAACGCCGAAGAACCTTTCGACATCACCCTTCGTATTTCCTGAAACGCAGACGATTCTGTCGGAAAGCCTGAGTGCAAGAGGATAGGCGATCCTTCTGAAGAGAAGCTTGTACCACTTCTGGTTCGGCAGATGATACTCGATCAAATCGTGCTGAAAGAGGATCGTGGGCGCCATCTTGAAGATGAAGAGGTTTATCTGAGGCAATATCACTACATCGGCCCTGTGTCTTCGTATCTGGCGAAGAAAACCTGTCTGTGTCCAGATATGGTTCAGGAGGCTGTTTTCGGCGGGGACTCCATTGGACAGAAGATGAAAGTTCGGATTCTTGAAGCTGATAAAATCAGAGAATTCCCTGTTCACATATATGAAATATTCATTCTCCACATCAATGCGTTCGAGATGTATCAGAAGGTTTTCTATGACCCTTCCGACACCGGTCTTACTGCCGCTGAACCTTCCGTTAACGACTATGCGCATTCTCTTCCCTGCGACGTTCTTTCTGCCCCGCTTCCAACAGGAAAACGGCCTCCCGGTATACGCTCTCCCAGCTGATCTCTCTCATGCATGCGGTGCCGCATGAGCGATAGCCTTTGCGGTCGTAACAGGGGGCGCAGGGAATCGACGCCGCAATAGCCCTGTGCCTGCTTCCGCGAGGTGCGAGATTTGCCGGATCAGTCGGGCCGAAGATCGAAACCGTCGGTGCGCCGACTGCGGCCGCAAGATGCATAAGCGACGTATCGTTCGTTATCACGACATCACATCTCTGAAACAGGGCAGCCGCCTGCCTAAGTGATGTCCTGTCAACGAGGTTGATTATCCTGCCTTCGCAGTTCGGGCCGGATGCGAGACCTGCCATGGAGATGACGGATTCCGCGATTCCCGCATCTTCCTCGCCCTTGCCGCATAACAAAACCGAGGCATCATGTTCCTCCATAAGTTTCGCTATCACCCGCGCGAACCCTTCCGTGCTCCAATTCTTCGCAGCATTCCTGCCGCCCGGATTGCTCCCCCCTCCTGCCACAACCGCGATGACGGGAACTGTGTCTCCCCGTGGCAGAAGGCTTTCAATTTCTTCCATCGTCTCCTTATGAGAGGGAAGAGAAAGATGAAGGTTCCGTTTTAAAGAAGAAGCGCCAGCCAACTCCACGAGACTCAGGAAATTGTCAACCTGATAGTTTCGGCTTGAGATCCTGATCTTCCTCGTAAGGGCGAAACCCTCACGGTCGTATTCATATCCGATTCTTACGGGAATGCCGGCAAGATAAAAATAAAGGGGAAACATGAAGGAATCGAGGGTGACCACCGCATCGAATCTTTCCTTCCTCACCATAGAGACGAAACGTAATAATCCGGTAACGCTTTTATGCATCACCGTCTCGTTATCCAGTAATTTGACCTCATCGAAAACGCCGATGAGTCCGGCTATGCCTCTGTTCCATTCCATCGTATAAAACGTGATATGTGCCTCGGGATGGGCATTTCGCAGCGCCTCGAAAGAAGGGATCGCCATTATTACATCACCGATCGCCTGCCGGCAAAAAACAAGGATCCTCCGGTATTGGGCCTCCGCATGTTTAGCCCCACCCTTACGAAAGCAGAAGTTCCCCGCCCTGATAAGCGCCTTCTTAAGCATAGTGGTCATACATCACCTTCGTTACGCCCAGAGTAAGGCAAGGTCCCCCATGCCGGAAACACTCAGGGAAGGACATTATCATTCCGTCTGCCTATGACCCGGCCCAAATGTAAAAAACCCGCGATGCATAGAAGCGGCAGTATAAACTCGACGTACCCCAACGTTACGCTCGCAATATCGCCGGGTATCTGATACGCAAGACCGGCCGTGACGGTCAGTGAATAAAGAAGGACCCGAAAGGGGTCTCTTCCGTCGGGATACAGGAGCCTCTGAACAGCGCCGGCAGCAAAGCCGAATACCGCCATTCCAAGGATCACCCCAAGGACATGAAAATTCATGAAGAGTTCACCCACAAGTGTAAACCGTTCGCCGATCCTGAACTGTGTGTGTCCCAGGGCCTCCTTGAAGATGACCTGGGCAGGCTTGAAATCGTCCTTCTCCGGGAAAAGGGCCCTCGGCAAAGGTACGGTGAAGAGCTGAAGGATCGTCTTTCCCTCCTGAAGCGGAAGCTCCTGTGGGACCATCTCTATCGATTTTGCATAATTATCGAACTCGACCGCGCCCTCAAGAAGCAAAACCGTTCCCCAGAAGGCCTTCGTGTCCCCCCAGTCCGTTCTCATGTACCCTGCGAATGTCGCAATCAGGACGATCGCGAGGAAAAAGGCTGCAATTGCTTTGAGGGTCACCCGTTTTTTCATGTAATGGTAATTGACCATGGCGAAGATTATGAACGATATAAAAAGCCCCCGGGTAACACTGAGCACAAGCACTGCAAGTGTTGCCAGTGCCATGCCATAGACGCCGATCCTCAGCAGAGGAGAAATCCTTCGCTCGGTCCTCCAGTAGATATTAAGAACCAGCAAGGTGACAGGCACTATCGACAAGGCGATGACCTCGAGATACCCCTTGCCTGCCATCACTTCTGTCTTGGCCTCTTTGTAATAATCACTTATGAAAAGCGGTATGCCGCCGGCGCTTTTCCATAGGAGTGCGTTAACGGCAACGAAGAAGACAAGGGAACCCGATGCAAACAAAAAAAGCCTCTTCTGTGTCCAGTGGCCGAAAAGACCGCTGCCGGAGGAAGGACGGCCTTTTACAGTACGCTCGCTGATGAAGTATCCGACATGGAAAAAAGAGATGCCGGCAACAGCCAGGAGCATCACAGGGACGAGAAAGTCTTCCGGTACCTGGTTACCGACAAGGCCGTATCTGACCCTCAACAGGTAGAAATACGGCCCGATCCCGAAATAGATGAAATAGACGAGGGGAATGAATATCTTTGCATGGAAAATGTCGGCCTTTCCCTTCATCTTTGCATGGGCAAAGGGGGCGATGCAAAGGACAAACAAAACGGCGACAAGACAATTGACTGCAAGAATCGTAGGGTCGACTGTCGAAAACGAAACGCCGGCATAGATACTTATTGCCCATGCAGCAAGAAGATAGCCGCCCCAGGCGATAAGGCTTCCCTGACTCTTGCGGAGCCATTTCGTCATAAGGCAGACCCCTTTTCATCATGCCGAAGGGCAGGCCCTGCCGCCTCTGCCTGCCATTTCCCCGATGGGGGCATCTTCCAGAATGCAAGAAAGCCCAGGCAGACGCTTCTTACGGCTTCATAGT
>JAWOKY010000045.1:0-21120 GCA_033853975.1 Thermodesulfovibrionales bacterium | reverse complement strand
TGGTGGACAGGGGCAAGGCAGACCGCATATTCCTCAATACCGCCGGGTTCGGCGTGGTGGAAGAGGGCATTGACATATCTCCCCTGAATGTGCGCCCCGGGGATAAAGTCGTCCTGAGCGGTTCCATCGGGAACCACGGGATCTCTGTCATGGCCGAGAGAAACGGCATAAGCTTCGATCCCCCGATACTGAGCGACGCTTCGCCTCTGAACGGACTGGTGGGGGCGATGCTCGAAAGCACGAGAAACATCCGTGTCATGAGGGACCCGACGAGGGGAGGGCTGGCAACGACATTGAAGGAGATCGCAAACGAATCCGGCCTCTGCATCAGGGTAGACGAAGAGACCGTGCGCGTGAAGCCGGGGGTAAGAGGGGCTTGTGAACTCCTTGGACTCGATCCGCTCTTTATCGCCAATGAGGGTGTGCTTGTGGCAGTGGTTGCCGCCGCTGATGCGGAGATGGTCGTGCGTCAGATGAGAAAGACGCGCGAAGGTGCCGAGGCCGCAGTGGTCGGCGAGGTGACCGAGACGCCGGCGCGGACGGTGCTGTTGAAAACAGGCATAGGCGGAAGTAGAATAATCGATATGCTTTCAGGGGATCAGCTGCCGCGGATATGCTGAAAGCGTGCGGCCCGCGCATCTCAAAGGTGCCGCCGGAGGAAGAGAATGAACAAGAGGGAAAGAGTGGTTTTGAGACTCAGCGACGGCCGCGTCCTGAAAGGATATCTGAACGGTTTTTCTCCGACGTCCGACGAAGTGATGCTCGCAGACGCAGTAACATCGGAAACGCACCGCGTTAATGTCGCGGAAATGAAGGCGATCTTCTTCGTCCGGTCGTTCGAAGGGGACCGCGAGCACAGGGAGAAGAAGACATACGGTTTGACGCGGCCAAGGGGAAACAGGGTGTATATCAAGTTCAAAGACGGCGAATCTCTTGTGGGCTTTCTCGAAGGCGATGTCCCGTGGAAAAAGGGCTTCTTTCTGTCGAGGTCTGTAAGCGACGGGAAGGGTTTTTTCCTTCTGCCTGTGGACGAGGATGCCAACAACAGGAAGGTCTTCGTGATCGCAGCGTCTGTTTCCGACGTGACGGTGGTGCCGTAACAGAAACGCAGGACGGTCCTCTGTGGCCGCTTTTTTTTCTTATTTCGACAGACAGCGAATGGAGAGCGTATGATTCTTGGAGTTAATGTAGACCATGTAGCGACACTGAGACAGGCGCGGCTTGGTATCGAGCCTGAACCGGTCATGGCCGCCACCCTTGCGATACTCGGCGGGGCCGACGGCATCACCGTGCACCTCAGAGAGGACAGAAGACATATCAACGACAGGGACCTGGACATGATGAAGGAGATCGTTCCCGTCGAGCTTAACCTCGAGATGGCGGCAACAAGGGAGATGATAAAGATCGCCTCATCCAAGCGGCCCGACCTCTCAACTCTCGTGCCGGAAAAAAGGGCGGAGCTCACCACGGAGGGCGGCCTTGACGTAAGGTCGGGGAAGAGGACGATCCGTGAGGCGATAAAGACCCTGCACGGCAGCGGAATACGGGTCAGCCTTTTCATAAATCCGTCTATTGACGACGTCGAGATATCCAAAGAGCTTGGCGCCGACATGGTAGAGATACATACCGGGGCCTATTCGAACGAGAAGGGCGAAAAGCAGAAGGCAGAACTGGCCAGGGTGATCAAGGCCATAGAGAAGGCGGTTGATACGGGGCTTGAAGCTAATGCCGGTCACGGCATCAATTATTTCAACGTTGCAAAAATAGCCGAGATAGAGGAAGTGCGGGGACTGTACATCGGTCACAGCATTATTTCCAGGGCGGTGCTTGTCGGTATCGAACGCGCCGTAAGGGAGATGAAGGACCTGATAGATTCCGCGCGGCGATGATATACGGCGTAGGCATAGATATCGTGAAGATCGAGAGGATGAAGACCGCTGTCGAACGGTGGGGAAGGCGGTTCCTCGAAAGGGTCTTTACCGAAGACGAGATCGCCTATTGCTATGGAAAGAGCGAGCCCTATCTTTCCTTTTCAGTGAGGTTTGCGGCAAAGGAGGCCTTCATCAAGGCGATAGGATCGGAGGTCCCTGTTTCACTTCGGGACATCGAGGTGATGAGTAACCCCGGGGGACGGCCGGTCCTGAAGGTGGGGGGAAGAATCATGTCCTTTTTCGAAGAGAAGGCGATCAGTCGCACGCATCTCAGTCTCAGCCACGAGCGCGAATTCGGCGTAGCCTGTGTAGTAGTTGAGCAGTAAGGGGAAAGGGCGGGAGTGATGGGAAAATGCCTCCGCGCCTTTTGGTACACATTTCATTGTGGAGTTGAGGAGGAACGATGAAGGTTGTGACTGCCCAACAGATGCGAAGCATCGACAAAAGGACGATCGAAGATTACGGCATAGCGGCGGCAGTGCTGATGGAGAGGGCGGGGCTTTCGGTTTCCCGGAGAATAAGGGAGCTGTTTGAAAAGAGAAAGGTGGTCGTCCTTGCCGGAGGCGGCAACAATGGCGGCGACGGCATCGTCGCTGCGAGGGACCTCTTCAACAGGGGCTGGAATGCAAGGGTCATTCTGGTTGCAAAGGAGGGAAAGCTTTCTCCTGACTGTCTCGCCCAGTACAGGACCGCGAAGAAGACCGGTGTTCCGGTCGCCTTCAGGACGAACCTCAGCAGCGCCGACCTTCACAGCGCTGTCGTGATCGATGCGATCTTCGGCACCGGATTGAGCAAGCCGGTGACTTCGCCGCTTGCCGAGATGATGAGATTCCTGAACGCCTCGGAGGTCCCGGTGGTTTCGGTTGACATCCCCTCCGGTATTTCTTCCGACAGCGGACAGGTCATGGGAGAGGCGGTAAGGGCGGATTATACCATTACCTTTGGTCTTCCCAAGGTTGGCCATATGATATATCCGGGCTCCGAATACAGCGGGAGATTGTTTGTGGAGGACATCGGTTTTCCCGAAGAACTCCTTATCTCCGAGGAGATAGGACTGCAGACCGTCGAGAAGCTGACGGCCTCCGCCCTTGTGCCCGAAAGACCTGCCTATTCCCATAAGGGAGATTACGGTCATGTCCTGGTAGTTGCAGGCTCAAGGGGTAAGACGGGTGCCGCGCTCATGACTGCAAGGGCATGCCTGAGGACGGGCGCGGGGATGGTAACGATAGGTATTCCCGAAACACTCCTCAACGTGTTTCATTCCCGGGTGACGGAAGAGATGGTTCTGCCTCTCCCTGATACCGGAGACGGCGTTCTTTCGAAGGACGCAGTTTCCCCTATCCTCGGGTTTCTCGATAAGAAGGGGGACGTCCTTGCGATGGGGCCGGGTCTGACGGCAGGTCCTGATATAGCAAAAATCCTTGAGAGGCTGCTTCCGGCAGCTACGGTTCCAATGGTACTTGATGCCGATGCCCTGAATGCGATATCCGGAGGGACGGACATACTGAGGAAAGTGAAATCCCCCGTTGTCGTGACGCCGCATCCCGGCGAGATGGCGCGTCTTCTTGGGGCAGGGAGCAGCGACGTTGAACAAAATGAACTGAGAAAAATCATAGAGCGGGACCGCACCGCCACCGCGATTTCTTTTGCTCAAAAGACCGGGACTTATGTAGTCCTCAAGGGCGTACCGACCATAATTGCCGAGCCCGAAGGAAAGGCCTTTATCAATACGACCGGAAATCCCGGGATGGCGACGGCCGGCGCAGGGGATGTTCTGACCGGCATTATCGCGGGATGTATCGGGCAGGGCATGAACCCCCTGGACGCATCGATCTTTGGCACATACCTGCATGGGCTATCCGGAGATATCGCCTCATCGAAAAAGGGGATGCACTCACTTGTGGCCGGTGATATCATAGCCGGCCTGAGTGACGCCTTCATGAATCTTCAAGCAGTCTGAGGACAGATTTCCATACTCGTCAGGGCGGCTACGCCTTGTGTTCAAAGGCCGTCCTGGCTCCCGAAATTAACAAAAACAGATTGACAATTCAAATTGCAGATGATAGTCTACATCGTCTTTTTTCAGCCTTATCACAATACTGCATTACAGGCAAAGACCCAGACAGAGGGGACTTATAGAGACGCAGAGCGGGAGATGCACTGACTCCAGACGGGCATCACGCTGGACGGAGAAACGGCGTACTAAAGGGAAAAGGGGGCTGAACGTGAAACTGCGGTGCCTGTTGATAGTCCTGTTTCTTGCCTTTCCATTGGCCTGTTTTGCAGCCGGCGAAGACGGCAGCCCTTCGGCTTCTGCTGAGGTAACAACATCCGAACGGGCCCAGGGGCAGTCCAGCGAAGCAGTGGAAGACCTCCTTCTCTTCTGGGAGGAGAAAGACCTTTTCGTCGAAGCCCCCACGAGGAATGTGAAACCGATCTCTCAGGCCGCAGAGAACATCACGGTAATCACTGCAAGAGAAATAGAAGACATGAACGCCCACACCGTAGCAGAGGTGCTGAACAGGGTAACCGGCATCTTCATGGACTTTTCGGGACAGGATTTCGGGAGTGCCTCCCAGATCCATATCCAGAGTTCTATAGGCGCCAGTTTCCCGGAGCGGCATGTGCTTGTGCTTCTTGACGGCGTCGAATGGAACCTCCTCAATGAGGGGCATGCCGAAACGGTCTCTATACCCGTCGGGATCATCGATCGCATAGAGGTGATCAAGGGCCCTGCATCTTCTTCTTGGGGCTCCTCTTTGGGCGGCGTGATCAATATCATCACAAAAGCAGCGGGAAGCACGCCTCAGCCGTCAGGCACCCTGAGGGCATCTTACGGTGACGGGGACTCGCAGGATTACCGGGCAGAGGTCGCCGGCAAGGCAGGTCCTGCAGGCTATTACCTTTACGCCGGCAGGCAGGACTCTGACGGCCTTCGGGACAACAGGGAGTTCAAAAACGACAGCCTTTATGCGAAACTCAATGTCTCCGCCTCGAGGGACATTACCCTCGGCCTTACCGTCGGCTACAGCGATCCTCATCTTACTGCCTTTGAATTGCCCGCGCCCGACGACTTCGAGTCGCGCCTCTTCTTCCGCACTTTTTTTGCCACGGCTAACCTCGATGCCGCCATATCGCCGGAACTCAGCCTCGATGTATCTCTTCACACGTTCGAGCAGAAGGCGGGTCAGCTGAACAACGTCCTTAGCACCGGCGATCTCATACTGAGCAACACTACTAATGAACAAACGACGGGCGGAAGCGCAAAGCTTACATGGAAGCACGGTCCGCACTCCGTGGTCTTCGGCGTAGATGCAAGCCACGGAAGCGACGACCAGACTATTGAGGGGATGTACGTGGCCAACCCTCATTCGACCATAGACAAGTGGGCGGTATTTGCCAGTGATACGATAGTTATCGGCAGGTTCTCGCTTACGCCGGGCCTGCGGTATGATCACAACAACATCACAGGCTTCTTTACCAGTCCGAGCATAGGGGCAACTTACAAGGCTGGCGAAAGGACGATCCTCAGGGCATCGGTTGCGAGGGGTTTCACCGTCCCTCCGCTTGGTATGACCTCGGGCGGCGGCTTATTCCTTGATCCCAACCCTGATCTCGTATCCGAGAGCGTCTGGTCCTATCAGGCGGGGGTAGAATCGGGTATCTGTAATTACGTGTGGCTGAAGGCAACGGTTTTCTACCATGACCTGAAGGACGCGATTGTGAAGGTGCCCTTCGGCGGCAGGACCCCTGCCGACAACGACATGTTCTTCAATGACGGCCGCATCAGGCGGAAGGGCGTCGAAGTCGAGGCGGAGACGGCCCCTTTCCATAACTTCTCGCTGAAGGCCGGTTTTGCCTACGTGAAGACCGATTCCTCATCGAGCGAGATCATCGCCAACGGGGCCCCCGTACTAATTCCACCTGCCGATCCTAATAGTTCATACGAGTATAATATTACCTTGAAATACGACATCCCCGGGAATTTTATGGCCCAGCTCTTCGGCCACTATATATGGTGGGATTTGAAAGATCCGCTGGCAAAATACAATGGCTTTGTATGGGACCTCAACCTCAGAAAGAGGATCTTTACGTCGGGTAAAAAGAGCGCAGATGTCTTCCTGACCGGGCATAATATTTTCAACGGTTCCCAGTATACATCGAGTTTAATGAAGAACCCGGACAGGTGGGTCGAGGCAGGATTAAAGTTCAGCTTCTGATAGATCGATAAGTATTATTAATAGGCTTTTTTTGCTTTTTCGCTTGACAATATTGCTACTGCCTGCTCAAAATACAGCGTTTTGTTTCCACGTCTGTCCTTGACAGGTCCAATCTTTTCTTATCTTTAGCCCATTCTTCTAAAGAGGAAGCTTGGGAGGGGAGGTTTAAAATGGGTGTTGTCATCCTTGATTGCGGTATCGACATGGAGGAGATGGCCGGTCCTCTTGCATGCTGCTTTAGCGTAGCCGTCACGTTCAGGTAAACAAAAAAGGGAGAGGACTCCCCGGAGTTTCTCTCCCCTTTATTGTCTTTCCTGAAACCATTTATTCAATGCAACTTTCCCGTTACCTCAAGACATATCCCTGCGAAGATAAGCCCGGCTATCTCCTGGTCTATTCAACGAAAAAGGCCTCGGTTTCGCTTCTTCCAGAAAGAGTCTATAGCTCGATAGAAAACCATGCCCTTTCTCCGGATGAAGAAGCGTCTCTTTCGGGACTCGGCATCGTCGTGCCGGACAGAAAAGAGGAAAGGCGGCAGATGAGTCACATAATAGACCGCCTCAATGCCAGAAACCAGGGCCTGACCATCAGCGTTATCATCAACATGGCCTGCAATTTCAACTGCGTGTACTGCTATGAAGGAAGCCTCAAAGGAAGCCATTATATGTCAGAAAGGACGGCAGGCCTTCTCATAGATTTCGTCAAGAAAAGATTTACTGAAGGTAAAAACCTGCTTCAACTGGACTTCTATGGTGGCGAGCCGCTTATGAGCAGCGGCCTGATCAGCGAGATATCCGGATCCCTCAGGTCCTTTACCTCCGAGAGAGGGGCTTCGTACGCATTTTCTCTTGTCACAAACGGCTCTCTTTTGAAGAGGAATGTAGCTGAAAAACTGGTTCAAACAGGGCTGGCGTCGGCGCGTATTACCATAGACGGCGACGCTGAGACGCACAACAGATACCGGCCCTTCAAAACGGGTGCCGGGAGCTTCGACGCGATCATCCGCAATATCAGGGAAACCTGCGACCTTGTCAGAATCGGTGTCGGCGGCAACTTCGACAGGATAAGCTATGAAAGGTTTCCTCTGCTCCTGGACTATCTCGAAAAAGAAGGGCTCACTCCAGGGAAGATTGCTGAGGTGCGGTTTGGGCCTGTATCGAAGCGGCCGGACGAGGATAGGTCTCCCGCCGATTATAACGAATGGTCCCTTTCGGTGAATGAACCGTGGGTAGTGAAGGCAGGCACTTTTCTGAGGGAGGAGATCATGAGGCGGGGATATAATACGCCGAAGATCAGACCGATGCCGTGCCAGATAGAGATCTCGGACTCCTTTGTAGTGAACTACGACGGCGGCATATACAAATGTCCTGCCCTCGTGGGAAGAGACGGCTTTGAGGTCGGAAATCTCAGCGACGGTGTGGCTGACTACCAGAATGTTTATAATCTCGATCTCTGGAAAAACGATGAATGCCTGGATTGTGAGTACCTTCCCCTCTGCTTCGGGGGCTGCCGCTACATGGCCTATGTCAGAGACGGCAGTATGAATCGTTCTGACTGCAAAAGGCCTCACTTCGACGCAACACTTGAGACGATGATAAGGCAGGATGTTAAGTACAGGAAGTCGTCATCGATTCGGAAGGACTGAACCGGCGGGGATTTCTCTTTGCAGTGGCGAACTGCCAAAAGGGTTGTGCTTTTAGCGAGTTGCATTTATAATAGCTGGACTTTAAGCGGGGATGGTACGGAGGGCTGATTGGGGCTACAGGTCATAAGGATTCTTAGTCAGGGACGGGCCATATTTCTTGCAGTTCTCTTTATCTTTTTTGGCTTTGTTTCTTCTTCCGAGTCCTCTGAAATAGTCATTGTCGGAGATACGACCCTCCGGCCGGTAAACGAAATCATCAATTTGATAAGCGATGCCCTTCCCCGGAAGGTGTCTGTCTACTCTCCGCGTGCGGCAAGGGGAACACTCGACTCCATCGTAAGCAGAGAGCAGGCAAGGGTCGTTGTCGCCCTGGGCAGCGATTCGCTCCGTTCCGCCCTGTACCTGCCGGAGTCGGTACCGGTTGTGTATGGCCTGGTTGTCAGGCCGGTAAGCTCGGGGAGACGCAACATATCCGGCATCTACCTTGCCACGCCTGTGAGTGAATACATGTCCTATATCAATAAATTTTTCCCTTCGCTAAGGAAGGTCGGTGTTATCTACAGGCCTGCAGAAGGCGATATCATCGACAGCGGAGAATCCGGCCGGCTTGTATTGTACAGGGCTGACAATTCCTATGAGTTCATAAAGGGCATAGGCGCCCTGGGAAAAAGAGTCGACGCTATCTTGCTTTCGCCCGAAAGAGACCTCCTCACCAGCACATCGGTGGAGGAACTCTTTCGCACATCTTATGAGGAGCAAAAACCTGTCATCGGCGTGTCCGAAAAATTCGTTAAGAGGGGGGCGCTGTTTGCTCTGGTTTTCAACGAGGTCGCCATGAGCAGGCAGGTTGCGGAGATGGCAAAAAGGGTTTTGAGGGAAGGGGACGCCTCGGGCATTGCGCCGTCGCCGCCTGAGAAATACGACCTCTATGTGAATGTCGAGACCGCAAGGATGATGAAGGTGCCCGTGCCCCGGGACCTCGTCAGAAAGGCCGCCAGGATATACCCATGAAAAATGTATTGAAGTCACTGATGAGCCTTGTCAGTTCCCTCGAAAAGAGATACGGCAATACTCTAAAGCGCAAGGTGCTCTGCGTTGCGCTGCCCGGCCTCATCATCGCCTCGGTCGTTTTCACCTATGATGCGTTGAAAACCGAGAAGGCAATCATGAGAGAGGAGATCATCAAGAGGGCGGAGGTGCTTGCGCATCTTGCGTCGCGGACCGGGGAACTTCCCGTCCTGTCGAGAAACCGTGAGCTCATCAGCGGTGCGATTTCGTCCCTCCGGAGCATCCCCGAGGTCTCGTTCGTTGCCTTTTATGACAGAAATCTGGGGCTTCTGATGGGGGATGGACCTGTTGGTCCTTCACCCCAGGCGCTTCCGGCTGGCCGTCACATCGTGGTATTCGAAAACAGGGATTATTTTGATGTCTATGCATCGGTCTACACCGAGAAGGAGAGAGAGGACATCGACCTCTATAACGAAACGGAGCCGGGGGGCAAGGTGCGGGAGAATGAAGGCTGGGCACGGATAGGTTTTTCGAAGGCAGCCATCACGGCAGCCGAAAGAAAGATCATTTTCAAGGGGCTGCTTTTTGCCGTTGCCTTTACGCTCTTTATCGGCACGCTGGTATCGGCCATGTTTTCCGTGGCAACGAAGCCGCTGTCGCTTCTGTCGCGGGCGCTCGACAGTGTCCGCAAGGGCGAATATCCTGAAATACGGGTGCACTCGCATGACGAGGTCGGAATACTTGCCTCCGAATATACCAGGATGGCGGACGCAGTTCGGGACAGGGAAGCCAGGCTGAAGGAATCGAGAAAGAGGATAAGCGACCTTTTCAATCGCGTCGAGCATGCGATCTTCCGGCTTGACGGAAGCGGCAGAATCATCGAAACAAACCGGAAATTCGATGAACTCTGCGGCGGGGCCCAGACTTTTTCCTCTTTGTTCGTCGACGGGGACGACAGAAACAGACTGTCCGAAACGGTCGCGGGGACCTTCAGGGACGTCGAGGAGAGGATGCACGGATCGGGGGAAAAGGAGCTCACCGTAATCATGTCGCTTTATCCCGAGCTTGACGACGACGCAACGGTCGTCGGATTCGACGGCTATTTTGTGGACATCACGGAAAAGAAGGCGTTGGAAGAGGCGATCATCCAGGCCCAGAAGCTCGAGAGCATCGGTCTCCTTGCGGGGGGTATCGCCCACGATTTCAATAATATCCTTACGGGGATCCTCGGCTATGC
Source organism: Thermodesulfovibrionales bacterium (assembly GCA_033853975.1). Taxonomy (GTDB): domain Bacteria; phylum Nitrospirota; class Thermodesulfovibrionia; order Thermodesulfovibrionales; family UBA6898; genus JAWOKY01. The sequence continues at coordinate 11,079 of JAWOKY010000045.1, read as the reverse complement.
CTCTCTTACCCAGTCGATGGTGAACAGGGGGAGCAAGATTTACGGGTACATGGAGGCCGTAACGAAATCTTCCCAGAGGGCCTCGAACCTTACCCATCAGCTTCTGGGCTTCGCGCGGAAGGGCAAGTATAAGACAGAAAGGCTGAACCTGAACAATATCGTCGCAGAACTCATACTGTTTCTCAGGGAGACATTCGACCGGAATATCGTGATAGTCTTTGATGCCGCGGAGGAACTTCCGCCGGTGGAGGGCGACGGAAATCAGCTGTATCAGGCGATATTGAACCTATGCATAAACGCAAGGGACGCCATGCCCGCGGGTGGCAGATTGTACATAAAGACTGAACCGTATGCCCTGAAGGACGAAAGGACGGCCCAGCTTTACCGGGTACCGGCAGGCGAATACGTCCGGCTCAGCATTACCGATGTCGGCGCCGGGATGCCGCCCGAGGTGAAAAAGAGGATCTTCGAACCCTTTTACACTACCAAGGGTGTCGGCAGGGGAACAGGACTCGGACTGTCGATGGTCTACGGAATCGTTAAAAACCACGGCGGCCACATCAGTGTATATTCCGAGGTCGGGCTTGGTACTGCCGTGAGGGTGTATTTGCCAAGGGTATCGGGTATCATAGATGAGGGGAGGAGGAAAAATATAATGAAGGGCAGTCAGGGGAAGGCCACGATACTTTTTATCGACGACGAAGAGATGGTGAGAGAACTCGGGAGGGATATCCTTGAGGCGTATAACTACAAGGTGATGGTTGCGGTGCACGGCAGCGAGGGAGTGAAGATGTTTCACGAGCACGGAGACGCCATCGATCTGGTTGTCCTCGACATGATCATGCCCGAAAAGGGAGGAAGGCAGGTCTTCAGTGAGATCAGGGCGATGAGGCCGGGTGTCAGGATACTCCTGTGCAGCGGCTACGGTGAGGAGCAGAATTTCGATGAACTGTTAAATGAGGGCGCCGTCGGATTTCTCCAGAAGCCGTTTCAGCATTCCGATCTTGTCGCAAAGGTGGAGGAGGCACTGAAGAAATAAGGCAATGGAGAGCGATGTTGTCATTCCCTCTGTTTTTAAAGACGAGCGGGTCAGAGGTCTTTTTACCACAAAGGGGACCGGAGCCGAAAAGAAGGAGATCTCGCACCTCTTTGGCGTCCGTGAGTCGGATGTCTATATGCCCATCCAGCAGCATACCGACAGGATTGCCGTCATCGAACACGACCTCGAACCGCGCGTCGCGGACGCCGTCGTCACTGTCAGGAAGGACATCGTCATAGGCATCAGGGTCGCGGACTGCGTGCCGGTACTGATATTCGAAAGGACGAGGGGGATCATCGCTGCCGTGCATGCGGGCTGGAGGGGCACTGCTGCGAGCATACTAAAAAAGACGGTGCAGACGATGATCGACAGGTTCCATGGATCGCCCGGGGAGATGCTGCTTGCGATAGGTCCGGCGATCAGGGGGTGCTCTTACGGGGTCGATCACGATGTGATGCATGCCGTGACAGCGGCCACGGGGGAGGGAAAGTATCACACCGAAAAAGGCGGAAAGTATTTCCTCGATCTGCCGGAGGCCAACAGGCAGCAGGCGATCTCGATGGGCATTCCGGAAGACAGTCTCTGGGTTTCGGGGGATTGCACTTTCTGTCATCCCGAAAGATACTATTCATACAGGTATGCGAAGGGCACAACGGGAAGACAGGGCGGATTCATCGTCCGGAAGTAGGATAACACCGCCGCCGGGCGGACGTGCATGAAAACGGCCTTTCTCTATTCCGACGACCTTGTTAAATTCGATTATGGTCCGGATCATCCGCTCAAGATATTCAGGCTGAGGCTCACCCGTGACATGATCGGGAGCTTTGGTCTCCTCTCCCCCGGCCTTACAAGGCTTGTTGCCCCGGGGCCTGTAGCCGAAGAAGACATCCTCCGCTTCCACGGAACCGACTATATCGACATGCTGAGGGCTGTCAACAACGGAAGGAGCGTGCCGGGGTCTGACTACTTCGGTCTTGGTCCGGGCGACAACCCCGTCTTCAGGGGTGTCTTTGACTGGTCCAAGCTTGTTGCAGGCGCATCGCTTCAGGCGGCGCTGATGGTCGAAAGCGGCGAAGCTGACATCGCCTTCAACATCTCCGGAGGCCTTCATCATGCCCTCCAGTCGCGAGCCTCCGGCTTTTGCTACGTTAATGATCCCGTGATCGCCATCATGGCTCTTCTGAGGAAGGGCAGAAGGGTGGCCTATATCGACATAGACGCGCACCATGCAGACGGCGTGCAGGAGGCCTTCTATTCGACGAACAGGGTGCTGACGATATCGCTTCATGAGACGGGCAGGACTCTCTTCCCCGGAACAGGGTTCGAAGAAGAAATAGGCGAAGGAGAAGGGAGGGGCTTTTCGCTCAACATCCCGCTTCCTCCTTTTTCGGACGACGAGCTCTTTCTCCTTGCGTTTGACAGTATCGTGCCCGAGGCGGTAGAAAAATTCAGGCCTGATATCGTGGTGAGCCAGCTCGGCGTCGATTCGTTCCGTTCCGACCCCCTGACCCATCTGAATTATACTTCGAACGGTTTTTGCGACGCGGTGAGGAAGATCAAGGCACTCTCTCGGAAGTGGGTGGCGCTTGGTGGAGGCGGATACGACGTCGCAAACGTTGCGCGGGCCTGGACCCTTGCCTGGGGGATCATGAACGGCGTGGATGTCGCAAACGAGGTGCCCGCGGATTTTCTCAGGCTGCATACCGGAGAGGCCATTTTTCCTGCGAGGATGAGAGACGAGCCCTATGCGGTCGGAGGCCCTGAGAAAGACCGGATGCGTGCGGAGGTGGAGAGGGTGGTCGGGCGGCTCAGGGAGAAGGCATTTCACCTGCTGCCGGGAGGTTAAAATTCCCTCACAATTTTCGGCAGGGCGTGTTAAAATTACCTTGTTATTGCAGAAGAAAGAAAGGCGTCCTCTAGCCTTTCAAGGCGATGAAAAATGATTTCTGCCGGCTTCTTGTTGCAGCTGCAAAGAATACTGGACTGATAAAGGGGTGTTATGCTGAAGGCAAAAGACATCATGACTACCAACGTATATACCGTCACGCCCGATACAAGTGTCGAGGAACTCGGAAGATTGTTGATAGAGAAGGGCGTCAGCGGCGCCCCGGTCGTCGACGCAGGGCAGGCCCTTGTCGGCATCGTGACAGAAGACGACCTGATCCGTCAGAACGAACGGTTCCATATACCCACCCTGCTTCGGATCTTCGACGCCTTCATTCCCCTGCAGGGTTCCGCCTCGATAGAGGCAGAGATCAGGAGGATGTCGGCATCAAAGGTGTCGGAGATATGCACGAAGAATGTGATCACCGTCGATCCCGAAACCACGGTCCAGGATATCGCTACCATCATGTCCGAAAAGGGCGTTCATCTGCTTCCTGTCATGAGCTCCGGGAAACTCGTGGGGATCATCGGCAAGATGGACGTTATCAGGGGAACCGTGGGTGAAGCTGAAAAGCGCGTCCCCTGAGGAGACCGAAGCGATAGGGTTCAGACTCGGAAAGGCGCTGAAGGCCGGGGCGGTCGTGGGACTCTACGGAGACCTTGGCACCGGAAAGACTACGATGGTGAAGGGGATAGCCTCCGCCCTCGGAATCGACAGGAGAGACGTCACAAGCGCAAGTTTTACGATCGTGGCCGAGTACCCGTGCTGTCCCCCCTTCTTCCATATCGACCTTTACCGCATCGAAAAAGAAGAAGACCTCGATGCCACGGGCATCTGGGACTGCCTCGGCAAAGACGGCATCTCGGTCATAGAATGGGCGGAGCGTCTGGGCGGGGAGGCGGTCGCCGGGATGATAAGAGTGGGGTTCACCGACATGGGGGCCGGGATTCGTGAAATATCGATAGAGGGGCTTGATGAAAAAGATTGGAATAATCTGTAAGACCGGCAGGCCGGAGCCGCAGGAGATACTCAGGGAGCTTCTGCCATGGCTCAGAGAAAAGGGATACGACACCTTTGTCGATGCCGATGCCGCAGCGGCGCTGAACATCAAGGGTTATACCAGGACCGAGGTGGCCGCTTCGGCCGATGTCATCCTCGTCCTCGGAGGCGATGGGACGATGCTCAGCGTGAGCCGGCTCGTTGCCTCGCGGGGGCTTCCGATCCTCGGGATAAATCTCGGGAGCATGGGCTTCATCACCGAGATCAACAGAGACGGCATCTACGACGCGGTCGAGACGATGCTTTCGGACAACTGCGCGGTCGAAGAACGGATGATGCTGAACGCCCGAATACACCGGCTCGGTGAAAAGATCGCAGAATATACGGTGCTCAACGACGTGGTGATCAACAAGGGCGCGCTCGCCAGGATTATAGACCTCGAAACCTTCGTAAACGGCATGTACGTGACGACCTACAAGGCAGACGGGCTGGTCATTTCTACGCCGACGGGTTCGACCGCCTATTCCCTGTCCGCCGGGGGGCCGATTCTTTATCCGACACTCGGCTGCATCGTACTGACTCCGATCTGCCCCCATACGCTTACGAACAGGCCGATCGTGCTGCCGGATGACTTCAAGATCGACGTCATCCTTACGACCGAAAGCGAAGACGTATACCTCACGCTCGACGGACAGGTCGGCTTTTCGCTTCGGAAGGACGACGTCATCGAGATCACGAAATCGGATCTGAAGACAAGGCTCCTCATTCCCTGCGAGCGGGATTATTTCGAGATACTGAGAAACAAGCTCAGATGGGGGGAGCGGTGATGGCATCCGGAAAGGCGGCCTCGAATCGCCCGGGAATCGTTGATGACCTCAAGGCGATGCTCGAATACTACCGGGCGCTCGGGATCGAATCCATCGAGGTCGAGCTTCCTAAAGCGGAAACGACGCTCGAAGACCTGCGGGCCGAGATCGGGGAATGCGCGCGCTGCAAGCTCTCCAGTCACAGGAATTCTCTTGTCTTTGGCGAGGGCAACCCGGAGGCCCGGCTGATGTTCGTCGGCGAGGCCCCCGGCAGGGAAGAGGACCTTCAGGGAAGGCCCTTCGTAGGGGAGGCGGGGATGCTCCTTACGAAGATGATCGAGAAGATGGGGCTCAGGCGGGAAGACGTCTATATCGCCAATATCATAAAGTGCAGACCCCCGATGAACCGGGACCCCGAGGAAGACGAGGTCGCCTCATGCAGATCTTTCATCGAACGGCAGATAGACCTCATAGGACCGGAGGTGGTTGTCACCCTCGGCCGCATCGCCCTTCAGACCCTGATGGGAAACCCGGGTTTGAAGATCACGCAGGTGAGGGGGCATTTTACCGAATTCAGGGGCATACCGGTGATGCCGACGTTCCATCCCGCCTACCTGCTCAGAAACCCCAAGGACAAATGGCTCACCTGGTCTGACATGCAGAAGGTCATGAAGAAGCTCGGCCTGGAGTGATTCTTCCGGTTCTCCTCAGATAGAACTTCCTCGCCTCCTCGGCAAAAAAGAGAAGCAGCACAAAGGGGACAAGCATCAGCCAGACATCGGTCCCAACCGGCGCTGAGGAAAAGATCCTGTTTCCCCATGGGTGGTAGATGATAAAGAGGCTCAGGAGAAGCTCTGCCGCGATTCCCCAGAGTATCATCCTGTTGCTGAAGAGGCCGGTCCTGAGGGCGGATTCTGTCTGGGTCCTGCAGGCAAAGACGTTGCCCACCTGCATCATCACGATCCCGAGGAACGTTGCTGTTGCCGCCTTGTGGACGAGGGGATTATCGATCGGCAGGTCCATCCCCCATCGCCATCCTCCGCCATGAAGTACGCTCAGATAGGCAAAGAGCACCCCGACGGTGCCGATCATGCCCAGGAAGATGTATCCCCTGAAGAGGACCGCCCTGTCGATCAGCCCCCTGTGCGCCGGCCTCGGGGGCTTTTTCATCACGGAGGCCTCGGGAGGCTCGACGCCGAGTGCGAGGGCCGGAATCGTCTCTGTGCCGAGGTCGATGGCAAGGATCTGCATGACCGTGATCGGAAGGGGCGTCCTGAAAAGGACAAAGAGGATATAGGGGACGGCCTCGGGTGTGAGATGGGCGAAGATGTAGGTGATGAACTTCTGGATATTTTCGAAGATCGCCCTTCCTTCCTCGACCGCGTTGACGATCGTCGCGAAGTTGTCGTCAAGGAGGATGATGTCTGCCGCTTCCTTTGCGACGTCCGTGCCGGTGATCCCCATCGCTATGCCGATGTCTGCGCGCTTCAGGGCAGGCGCGTCGTTTACTCCGTCGCCCGTGACCGCTACCCGCTCTCCCTCTTCCTTCAGTATATTTACGACCCTCAGCTTGTGCTTTGGCGTCATCCTCGAAAAAATCACCTCTTCCTTCGAAAGCACCGAGCGGAGCTCCGCATCCGGCATCCTGACGAAGTCAGCGTCCTCGACGACTGCCGGCTCGCCTCTTACGAGGCCGATCTTTCTTGCAACAGCTACGGCGGTCCTGGAGCTGTCTCCTGTTATCATGATTATGCGTATGCCCGCCTCCCTGCATTTCGTTATCGCACCGGCGACCTCAGGCCTCGGCGGGTCCTGAAGTCCTATCATGCCCGTGAGTATCAGGTCCCTTTCCGCCTTTTCGACCGCATCGATGATTTCCCCTTCCTCGGCCTCCCGGTACGCGAAGGCCAGCACCCTCAGTCCCTCGTCCATCATCGAATGATAAAGCGAGATGTACCGCTTCCTCAGCTCTCCGTCGAGAGGAGCTGTTGTTCCCTTCGAAAGGCAGCGGCTGCATACGTCGATCATGCTTTCCGGCGCGCCCTTTGACATCACCCACTTTCTGCCCGAAACGAGCGTCACCGTCGACATCCGCTTTCTTTCCGGGTCAAAGGGAAACTCCCTTATCCTTATTTGTTCGATAGGGCCGCGCGATTCGAGGCCCGCCCGGTAGAGCGCGACTTCGGTTGGGTCGCCCTTCAGTTCCCCGTCGACCTCCTTCGTGTTGTTACAAAGAAGCGCGATGTCGAGCGAGGAAAAGCCGGTTGCCCCCGGGCCTTCTCCCTCGCAGATGTCGGCCGTCTTTGCAACGGCCATCCGGTTTTGCGTGAGCGTCCCTGTCTTGTCGGTGCATATCACGGTGACGGAGCCGAGTGTCTCGACTGAGGTGAGTGTCTTTATCAGCGCCTTTCTCTTTGCCATCCGCTGGCTCCCCATTGCAAGCGCAAGCGTGACCGTCGGCAGAAGCCCCTCCGGCACGTTTGCGAGGATGATGCCTATTGCGAAGAGAAAGTTTTCCCAGAAGCTTCGTCCGATGAAATACCCGATCCCGAAAAAGAAGATGCCGGTAGTCGCAGCTATCAGCGTCACGATCCTCGTTATCTTGATGATCTCCTTCTGAAGCGGGCTTAGCCCCGGGGTCACCGTCCCCGTGAGCTGGGCTATCCTTCCGAATTCCGTCCTCATGCCCGTCGAAAAGACGACCCCCCTGCCTGAGCCTCCCGAAACGGTCGTACCTGCGAAGGCGATGTTGGGGCTGCCGATGATCTCCCCGTCGAAGGGTTCTGTTATACGCGAGACCGGTTCTGACTCACCCGTGAGAGAGGCGTTATTCACCCTGATGTCACTCACTTCTATCAGCCTCATGTCAGCGGGGACCTTGTCGCCCTCCGCGACAATAATGACGTCGCCCGGGACGACCTCTTTAGCGATGATATCCATCTGCCTCCCTCCTCTTACGACCTTTACGTAAAAGGGGAGGAGCTTCTTCATCTCCGCGAGGGCCTTTTCGGCGCGGTACTCCTGGATGAAGGTGAATGCCGCGTTTATGAAGATGACTGCGACGATTGCCAGTCCCAGTGTGAGCATGCCTTCGCCGGGATGGAGGTAGTCCGAGAGGAAGGCAAGGCCGGCGGCTACCCACAGCAGGAGGGCGAGGAAATGGGTCAGCTGGGCGAAGAACCTGAAGGCCAAGGGCCTCTTTCTGCGCTCCGAGATCTCGTTTTGGCCGAACTCGGCGAGTCTTCTTGCGGCCTCCTCCGGAGCAAGGCCCTCTTCAGAAGTGATGAGGGCCTGAAAGACCTCATCGACCGAAAGACTGTTTATCTTCATGTCCGGCCTTGAGGATGATAAGGTCGCAGGGTGTTTCTCTCAGCAGCTCTTCAACCGGGTTTTCATAGATCAGGGAGCTCAGGAGGCTCCTCTCGCTTGCCCCCATGATCATCAGGTCGAACCTTCGCGCAGCGGCCTCTATCACGATCCTCCTGCCCGCCTTGCCTGATGCGAAGCCCTTTTCGTGCGAGGCACCGTAGCTGTCAAGGTGTTCTACAAAAAGGGAGATGTCCTTCGGCAGCCTGTTTTCTAGTTCAAGCGGGGTGAAGTGTTTCTCGCCGTGAAAGAAGCTCGTCACCGGCTCGGTCGTGTGGAACAGGAAGATGTCGGAACCGAATGCCTCGGCCATCTTGGCGGCAAAGAAGGCCCTCTCGTTTATGTGGTTTATCCTGGCCTTGAGCGGGACGAGGATCTTCTTTGGGTGTATCCGCCCCATATGCACCACCCGCACAAGCGCAACCGAGCAGGGGAGGTTGACAGAGAGCTTCCTTGCCATCGTCCCTGCGTAGAGCCTCCTCTGTACGTCCTCCTGCCTCGTTGCCGCAAAGACGATGTCTATCCCCTCTGCGCGGACGATCCTCCTTATCCTGTCGAGCGGTGCACCGTATTCATGGATCTCCTGGACGGCCAAACCCATTTCCTTCGACTTTCTGAGGCAACGCCTCATCGCCTCCTCAGCACGTCTGATCGTCTCTTTCGATGCCTCCTGTTCGGCCACGTGACAGAGATGGAGCCTGCCTCCTACGCTTTTGGCAAGGTGCATCGCGTAACGTGCCGAGACTTCGGAGTTGATGTGTTCGTTGACCGCCGCAAGGATGCTCTTGTACATGGCTAATTACACGATAGCATTGAGCGGGGGCCAAATCAACGAGTCTGCGGGACGTTTCTTTTCCATTTACCATTCACTTTCAACGTCTTTTTGTCTTCACTTTTTGCCGTTTCCCCGGTTATACTTACTTCACTTCATGGGGATCATCATGAGGGAATTGTCCGGGGATATTCGGTATTCCGGCTGCTGAAGAGGGCAGCATCGGCGGTTAGCCTGTTCGAAAAAAGCGGTAAGCTGTTAGCAGTTAGCCTTAAGCTTATATGAGGCTACCTCCCTAATAGAACTGGCTTGCCGCTTAGCGCTTCAGCTATTAATGGCATTTAGGGATTTCATCAAGCTCTTAGTAATCAGCCTTCAGCTTTTGGAAAAATGAGATCACCTCATCCCGCAGATAACAAGAAAACTTGTTATCCCCCTTTTTGCGTTGTTAACGAGTCCGAAACTGGCCGAGGTGTACAACTATAGGCCCGAGATTGTCAATATTTATTGACGAAGTCGAGGGACGCACGTATGATAACGAGAAACCGGTTGATAATATTGTTAGTTTGCAGAAATAATGAAATGACTATTTACGGCAACAAGACGCTCACCGGCAAATTTCAGAAGCTCCTTGAAATGAAGGATGGCGGATTTATTTTTGAAAATCGAGAATACGGATGGAGCGACATAACAAAAATAAAGCGATATGATTCCGCATTCTGGAATCTGCTTTTTTATCAGGGCGGGACACCCAGGGCCTATATTTATTTGAAAGACAATAAATGCATAAAATTGCAGGGCAAAATACTACAGACGGAAAATGAAGAGCCAACTACTACTTTTGTAACTGGTGCAACCAATGCCTACAGCGAATTAATCGCAATAATAACGAAAAATACGGCACACTTGAAGAAAACTTAACAATGCCTTCAACGCAGACGCGGAATAACGCTGGTTTGATTTTGGCAAGGCAGGTTGCCCGCGCTGGTTAAGGCTGTCGTTGGGCGTAATAAATAAAAAGAGAACACAAATGAAACGATCTTTTTTTACAGTTGCCCTTCTTTTGGCAATGCTCCTGTCCTCACTTTCGCACGCCAAAACAAATGCGCCAACTTTTGCACAATATCCTAGTGAAACAATATATAAAGGTAAGATTGCAGCGGTGGACCTCGAAAGTGCTCCGGACGCAAGGCGTTTTAGGACGAGGTTGCGTGAAGGAGCTAAAAAGGGTCCAAATTTCGCTGGCCACTATGCATTAGTCGAATTGGGCTGCGGAACGAGCTGTGCAACTCTCGCTGTAGTTGATGTAAAAAACGGCCATGTCTTTTTTCCCGAATTCAGTCCAGTAGGTTTTCCAAGCTTGGAGGAAGGCAATCACCTTATGGATCAATACGGTATATCATACAGAAAAGACAGCCGCTTACTGATTGTTAATGGCATTCCTTTCGATAAACACAAAGTTGGCAGCTATTATTACATATGGGAAGCTGGCAAATTCAAATTGATATTTTCTCGTGAATGGGAATCAACATTCAACAGATAAACTTCATAAAAAAGGGCCCAACACTTATAAAGCCGCGCTCTGTCAAGAGAAAAAGCGCTGCTAACGGTTTCTAATAGATAAGCTCCTTATAGAATGGTGCACTTGCCGGTTCATTCATCGATATGATCTTCCACGAATTGGGCGAGGGCTTCGTGAATCATCTTGGTCGGAGCGTTATAAAACAGCTTGCTTATGATCGCGTGCGCTATTTCGTGGACCAGGACGCCGAGTCTTGCATCGTCGATTGAAATGAATATCGTGTTTTCGGTTGGGGAATAAAATGCGATATAGTCATCTCCTTTCCCGTATCGTACCGAGTAGATCTTCCTGATATCGGTCTCGGAAGGCAGAAGCTCAACGGTGAACCTTGTCTGGCGTGGCGGCGTCTGCACGAGTATCCTCATCACCTTTTCGACCAGCATATCCAGTTTGGCCGCGACCTCATCGGTAAGACTGAGGCCCTCGCTGCCCTTCTGATAGGGAATATTCCTGAGTGCCTTCCTGTCGAACTCTATCAGCTGTTTTTCATCTCTGTATATCAGTGTTATGTATCTTGAATCGATTTCGGCTCCGAAAGACGACGGGGACGACAGAAGGAGCATGAGCGCCGAAAAAATCGTCGTTTGGATCATTAATGTCATCTTTGTCTTCATTTCGTCATCCGCAAAA
>JAWOKY010000044.1:0-7069 GCA_033853975.1 Thermodesulfovibrionales bacterium | reverse complement strand
TTGGTCCCGGGTGCGACTACCCGGTGCCACCGGACGCCCGGGACCGTTTCGGCGTAAAGTCCGTAATTGGGATCGCCTTATATCCGAAAAAAGGCAAGCCGTGGATATTAGGGATGCACCAGTGCTCGGATCCGCGCATCTGGAGCCAGGAGGACAAGAACCTGCTGAAGGAGATCGCCCTGCGTATGAGTGACGTCCTGACCGCCCTTTTGGCGCACCGGGATCTGCATGAAAGCGAAAAACGCCACCGGGTCACACTCCAGACGGCCATGGACGGCTTCTTTCGAACCGACATGCAAGGACGAATCTTTGAGGTCAACGAGACGTATTGCCGGATGAGCGGCTATAGCGAACAGGAACTCCTGACCATGAATATTGCCGAAATAGAGGCTGTGCATAGCGCCGAGATGATCGCCGCCAACATCAGAAAGACCGTGGAGTTGGGCCCAAACCGTTTTGAATCCCTCCACCGCCGGAAAGACGGCAGCCTGTTTGACGTTGAAATCAGTTGTCAGTACCAGCTCATTGCCGGCGGTCAAGCTGTCGTCTTTGTACGCGACATCACGGAACGCAAAAAGGCCGAAGAAGCCCTGCGGCAGAGTGAGACATATCTGTCGGAAGCGCAAAGGCTGAGCCATACAGGTAGCTGGGCTTTCGATGTGGCCGGCAACAAGTATATCTACGCTTCGGAGGAATGCCTCCGAATTTTTGAAGTCGACGCGCAAGAGGGTTTGCCGACCAGGGATGCGATTTCCCGATACATCCACCCGGAGGATTGGGACAGGGTGAACGGGGACTTTGAGAAGTCGCTCCGCGAAAAAGTAGATACCTCAAGCAAGTTCAGGATCGCGCTGCCCAGCGGAAAGGTAAAACACATTCAGGCGATCCGGCATCCTGTCCTAAATAGCGCGGGAGATGTCGATAGAATCGTGGGCACCGCGATCGATATGACGGAGCGCAAACAGGCTGAAGCCGAGATCAACAGTCTCAAGAATTACCTCTCCAACATCATCGACTCCATGCCTTCCATATTGGTAGGGATGGACAATACCCGCACCGTCACCCAGTGGAACCGTCAGGCGGAGGCATTTACCGGCATACCCGCAGGAGGGGCTATAGGCAAACCCATCGTCCATCTTCTCCCCGACTTCGACCCCTGGATCATGACGATGGGAACCGACATGGACGAGCATCGCCCCTCATCCATCGAGAAGCTCCTTATCGTGAAGGAGGGCGAGCGTCGTTTCTATGACCTCATGCTCTACCCGCTTCTCATAGACGCTGTCGGAGGAGCGGTGTTGCGTATCGAGGATGTCACCGAAAGAGCCCGCACACAGGAGTTGATGGTCCAGACCGAGAAAATGATGTCCATAGGCGGCCTTGCCGCAGGGATGGCCCACGAGATAAACAACCCTCTCGGGATCATCACCCAGGCAGCACAGAACATCGAGCGGAGGATCTCGCTTGAGTGGCACGCAAACCGGAAGGTATCTGAAGAACTCGGCCTAAATCTCGAAGGGATTCGCGCCTATTTCGACAAGCGACAAATATCTGATGCCATTGCAAGCATTCGCACGGCATCATCCCGGGCGGCGAAGATCGTTGCCAACATGCTCCAGTTCAGCCGCCGCGCCGATACAACCATGGAGTTCACCTCGCTTGCCCAAATCGTAGATCAGGCATTGGAGCTTGCGGCAAGTGACTACGACCTCAAGAAGCACTACGACTTCAGGAGCATTGACATCATCAAAGACTATCAGGACATGCCCCAAGTCCGCATAGTCTCTGTGGAGATAGAGCAGGTCATTTTGAACCTCCTCAAGAACGCCGCCCAGGCTATGACCGCAAACCCCCCGGACACGAAGCCCAGGATCACCTTAAGGCTTTGCCGCGAGGACAGGTATGCCGTGCTCGAGGTGGAGGACAACGGACCCGGCATAACGGAGGATCTTCGACGGAGGGTCTTCGAACCCTTCTTCACTACCAAGGAGCCCGGGGTGGGTACAGGCCTCGGCCTCTCCATCTCCTACATGATCGTAACCCAGAACCATAAGGGGCTCATGGAGGTACAATCGACACCGGGCAGGGGGACAGTTTTCAAGGTGAGGCTACCGATAGGGGGGAGCAAGACATGAGCGAGTCAGCAAAGGTATTGATTGTGGACGATGAAGAATTGATCCGCCTGAACCTGCGGATGCTGTTGGAGGATCTCGGTTATTGTGTCGTCGAGGCCGCCGACGGAAGGGAGGGGCTCGATGCCTTTGACCGGGAAGGGCCCGACCTAATCCTGGCCGATCTGAGGATGCCTGTGATGGATGGGCTTTCGATGATTGCTGCACTTCGGGAGAAGAACACCGAGACACCCGTTGTCGCGGTCTCCGGCACTGGTACCGTGCAGCACGCCGTCGATTCACTTCGCCTCGGCGCATGGGAATACGTCATGAAGCCGGTCGAGGATGCAAAAGCGTTTGAGGTCGTCATCGAACGGGCACTTGAGAAAGCCCGGCTTCTGAAGGAGAATCGGCTCTACCGTGAGCATTTGGAGGAACTGGTGCGCGAGCGGACTGAGGAACTCCGTAAGGCCCATGATGAACTGGAACTCCGGCATCAGGAAGTCAGCCGATTGAAAGACATGCTGGCCGACGACAACCGGTATCTCTTTAGCGAACTGCGGTCAGTCTCGGGCGACGAGATCATCGGTGCGGATTTCGGCCTAAAGACGGTCATGAAAATGGTTGCGCAGGTGGCGCCCCTCGACAGCCCTGTTCTGTTGCTGGGAGAGACGGGCACAGGAAAAGAGGTCATTGCCAACGCGATTCACTATTCTTCGCTTCGCAGGGACGGCCCGTTTATCAAGGTAAATTGCGGCGCCATCCCCGAGACTCTTCTCGACAGCGAGCTCTTCGGTCACGAGAAGGGGGCTTTTACCGGCGCGATCAGCCAAAAGAGAGGGCGATTCGAACGGGCCGACAAAGGCACGATCTTTCTGGACGAAGTAGGAGAGCTTCCGGCCCAGGCCCAGGTGAGGTTGTTGCGTGTCCTTCAAACCAAAGAAATCGAACGTGTGGGAGGAGCAACTTCCATTCCGGTGGACATCCGTATTATATCGGCCACGCATAAAAACCTCCAGGAGATGATCGCCTCAGGGGGATTTCGCGAAGACCTGTGGTTCAGACTCAATGTTTTTCCCATTACGATTCCGCCGCTGAGGCAGAGAAGAGAAGATATTCCGGCCCTGATGCATCACTTCATCGACCGCAAGTCCAAGGAGCTCAAGATCGCAGGGAGATTTGTGCTGGCGGCCGGTGCCATTGACAGGCTTAGTGCTTATGACTGGCCAGGCAACGTTCGGGAACTGGAGAACATAATTGAACGAGCCCTAATCCAGCATCGCGATGGTGTCCTTTCCTTTGAGACGCTCTTGACTCGGCAGGTTCCAGTGGCTCGTGAAGTGACTCGGGATGCAGGCGGAAATCAAGATCTACTTTCGCTGGACAAAATCAATGCCCAGCACATCAGGCAAGCTTTGGAGATGGCCAGTGGCAAGATCAACGGGCCAGGTGGAGCTGCACAGATCCTTGGACTTCATCCAAATACACTCAGGAGCCGGATGAACAAGCTGGGAATTCCATACGGCAGAAGAAGCTGGCCACATTCAAGGAGTCAGACATAAAACACTGTAGCGCCTGAAGCGTGTTTGCCTATGTAACTAGGCGCCTACAATGCAATAATACAATTTCAAAGTTGCACACGCTCTCTAATCTCTGGACGTGCAGAAAACAGGAAGAAGTTATTCTTAACAAATATATCATGATATGCATACTACAAGTATTTAGTAAAGTTGATTATTTGATCCTGGATATTTCCTGAAGCGGGCTTCATCCAAACCGACTGTGATTATAGCGCATAATCACAAGGTCGACTCTGGTTCCCCTCCTGTGCCGTGGAATTTTCAACCTGATGAATACTTTCGCATCACGAACATGGATCATGGGTGATCTCCCTTCTTCTTTATCTGAGAACTGAGCTAAGTGCCGCTCACGAGAAAAAAGTAGTAGCAACGAGCAACCTTGACGGGGAACGGTGCCCTGCCGGGGCGTCTTATTATCGCTTTCCTTTGTACCCGTTTGTCCACTGCGATTTACAAGTAGTACAACGGTATATAATCTTGTGCGTATCTAATTTGCCGTAATACTCAGCATTGTCCATGGTCATTTGAAATCCGCACCATGGGCAATAAATTACGTACTGCTCGAGTTTCATCATCTATCATCCCCCCCTTAGGTTCAGCGTTAGTTCAGAGACCCTCACCGCGTTACGAACATGATGACGGCAAAATACAGCATGAGGAACAACATCCAGATGCGCCAGGCTCCTTTGGTAAAAACGATATGAAGTAAATCTCTGATCATTCTTTCTCATCCTCTACAGTTTTGATCCCAATGCGATGGAGATCCATTGAATCTCGTATTTTCTTTTCATGTACCGAGAGCACATCGTGTTCATGGTATTCCGACAGAACTCTGCAAGCTCATAACTGCTCGGCACATATACTTCCTTCAAAGCTGAACAGGAAACCATGTCTATGCCCGTCATAAAAGGGCACTGACTGTTCAACTTTCCTTGAGTCATATGGCCACCTGTAGATTGACATCAATCAGCATAGCAGCGTTTACCGCCGTGAATCGACAGGTGATCATGGGCCCCCGGCCGCTCAAGCGCCGCATTCACGATTCGAATCAATTCGCCTGCCTGTACGGGTTTATTCATGTATTCGAACGCGCCGAGGCTCATGGCATGTATAAAACCATCCACGCTGCCGTGTTCGGTAAGCGCGATAACCGGCACGTTCGGCGTCAATTCTCTCAGCATAGTCATGAACGACAAGGCGTCGAGTCCCGGCATTTCATAGTCCATGATTATCAAGTCGATCGTGAAATTCTCCCTAAGAACCGCGATGTCAGACTCGGCATCGATTTTGGGAATGACCTGATAGCCGGCCTCGATCAACGCCACTGCCAGAACTGCCAGGTGATTGAGATCGTCGTCTATGAGAAGAATATTTTTCATCTTAACCCTCCCGTGTCGCTCTTTTCAGGTATCGGTACATTAAACGCCGGTAAGAATGAGGTAAATAAAAATTACCTCCGATACCTCCGATAGCCCCTCAGCAATCCTTCAACCAAAGTATGAGCCAGTACATTGCGGTCGATCCAGGGGAAACTAGTTTTAGAGACGGTCAGTGCCAGTCCCCGCGTTGCTACGGTAAGGACCTGTGTCAGGACATCGATATCTATTTCTAGAAGCTTCCCTGTTACCATGCAATTCTTCACTATTTCCCTGAATGCAAAATAGGAATGCCGTGCCATTGATTCCTTTTCCATGAATTCGTCAAGGGTGCCGTACACTTGGGGGCGCGGGGTAAAAAGAACTTTGTATTCGTGCGGGTTATTGAATCCGAACGCTATAAGGTAGAGCAGTGCTTGACGAAGGGACTCGAGTGGATCACTATGTGCCGCCCTGATATTGGTCAGGTCAGCAAAAATGCGCTCGGCAATTTCTTCACATATTGCGATAAGCAGATCCTCCCTATCCTTGAAATAAAGATAGATCGTCGGCGGCGAATACTCAGTTTTTTTGGCAAGCTTACGCATGGAGAACTTTTCGTAGCCCTCATTTACAAAAAGGTCCCTCGCTGCATCGAGAATCTCCCGGCGAAACTCCTCTTTGTCCGTGGCTCTTTTTTCCCTGACGTCCATCAAAACCTCCTTAGACAGTTCTTGTGATAATCTGTATTTTGTATCTTTTTTGCATTCCGTATTGCTCTATTGCCAAGACCATGCCAGACTATAAGACCTTGTATTTTCAAATGGAAACATAGCGATGGAATTTCATGAGTGTCATATATCACATTTTAATTGTTATATTTGGCAATAATGGGCTAAAAT
Organism: Thermodesulfovibrionales bacterium; assembly: GCA_033853975.1. Classification (GTDB taxonomy): domain Bacteria; phylum Nitrospirota; class Thermodesulfovibrionia; order Thermodesulfovibrionales; family UBA6898; genus JAWOKY01. The sequence continues at coordinate 1,121 of JAWOKY010000044.1, read as the reverse complement.
AGTGATATATGACAAACGCGATTTGAGAGTTCCTGAGGAGATGGAGATATTGAATGGACGAAAATGAATTTTTCAGGCAGGCAACTTTCCAGATACTGAGCACCCTCGACCTTTCAAAAGCAGTAGGACGGTGCCTCTCGTACCTCTCTCTTGTGATTCCCGTCGATTGGATGAGTCTTCACCTTTATCAGGCTGATCTGGCGTCGGTAAGGACGATCGTCATTGCCACAAAAGAGGAAAGTAAAGCGGTAGACATATTTACCCACATTCCCCCCGAGGCACGGGAGTTCATAAAAAAAAACCTTCATAGTGGAGACGTAAAAATATTTCTCCGTTCGCATCCCGATCCCGCTTTAAATGCCATAGCAGACCTTTTCGATCAGCAGTTTCAAAGAAAACGCTCCACATCGGGCATCATTATGCCGCTGATTCTGGAGAGCCAGAATATAGGCTCTCTCGCCATCATCACTCACGGAGAGACTGCACATACAGAGGAGCATGCACGATTGGTCTCCCTCTTGAAAGAGCCTTTTTCTATCGCCTTATCCAATGCCTTGAGGTATGAGGAAGTACTCAAGTTAAAGGACAGGCTTGCTGACGATAACCGCCACCTTCAAGGAGAGGTGAAGCGGCTTTCCGGGGACAGGCTTACGGGCAGTGCAGTGGGATTGAAGGATGTCATGAAGAAGGCGGCGCAGGTTGCCCATCTGAGCAGTCCTGTACTTTTGCTCGGTGAAACAGGAGTCGGCAAGGAAATAGTTGCCAACGCGATTCATAATCGTTCATTGCGCCGGGAGGGTCCCTTCATCAGAGTAAACTGCGGCGCCATTACTGACACGCTCGTGGACAGCGAACTGTTCGGCCACGAAAAGGGGTCCTTCACAGGCGCTGTCTCCTTAAAGCGCGGCATTTTCGAGCGTGCTGACAAGGGGACCGTTTTTCTGGACGAAATAGGGGAGTTAAGCCTCCAGGCGCAGGTAAAAATGCTCCGTGTGCTGCAACACAAAGAGTTCGAGCGGGTCGGAGGGTCGAGTCCCGTAAAGGTTGATATAAGAATCATCGCTGCAACCCACCGAAATCTTGAAGACATGATCAGGGAAGGAACCTTCCGTGAAGACCTC
>JAWOKY010000043.1:0-3066 GCA_033853975.1 Thermodesulfovibrionales bacterium | reverse complement strand
TTTCATCCATCGCTGTTTTGTTCCCTGATTTTTTTTATCATTTCTTCCGCTGCCGCCCTGTCCCCTTCCCTGACGAAAATCTTCACCTCGCCCATTTTACCGATGTTCACCGGATAGGGCGTGACCTTGGCCGACCGTATCACGGCATCGATCCCTCCGCTTTCGAGCAGGTCCTTGATCATCTCGGCCTCTATCGAATCATAAGTCACGTAAGCGACCACCCATTCATCTTTCATGATAAAGGATAAAATGAGCGCGCGGGGTATGTCAAAAATACGATGTCGCCGTATCCTGCTTTCTGCCCGGTCGTTATATCATCGCGCGTGCAATTGTGTTATCATACGTTGCTTGAAAAAGGGCGGTCTGCCGCTCAAGAATCAAGTGATGAAGAGAACATCCGGAGGAGACCAGTGAAAAGAAATACTCTCGACGAACTTTCAATCAATACGATAAGGATGCTCGCCGTTGATGCCGTCCAGAAGGCCAAATCAGGGCATCCGGGCATGCCGATGGGTGACGCACCCATGGCCTATGTCCTGTGGTCCAAGTTTCTCAAACACAATCCGAAGAACCCGGAGTGGCATAACCGCGACCGGTTCGTCCTTTCTGCAGGCCACGGCTCGATGCTTCTTTACAGCCTTCTGTACCTCACGGGACACTCGCTCTCCCTCGACGATATCAAGAATTTCAGACAGTGGGAAAGCAGGACCCCGGGCCACCCCGAATACGACATCGAATCCGGAATAGAGATGACCACGGGACCGCTGGGGCAGGGTTTTGCTACGGGCGTCGGTATGGCGATTGCCGAGAAATATCTTTCTGAAATGTTCAACAGGCCGGGATTTCCGGTCGTCGACTATAATGTGTTCGGGATCGTAAGCGACGGCGATGTCATGGAAGGCGTTGCTTCCGAGGCCGCCTCTCTTGCCGGGCATCTCAAGCTCGGGAGATTGATCTATCTGTACTCCGACAACAAGATAACGATTGAAGGATCCACCGATATCGCATTTACCGAAGATGTGGGCAGGCGGTTCAATGCCTATGGGTGGCAGGTGTTGCGCGCAGACGGAGAGGACCTTGAAGGGATCGGGAAGGCAATAAAGGCTGCGAAGAAGGAAAGGAACAAACCGTCTCTCATCATGGTTCGCACCCATCTCGCATTCGGCAGTCCTGCGAAGCAGGATACCCCCGACGCTCATGGTTCTCCTTTGGGGGAAGAGGAGATCCTTCGCACAAAGGAAAATCTTTGCTGCCCGCCGACTCAATTCTGTCTGCCGAAGGCGGTTGTCGCTCACATGAGAAAGGCTGTACCAAAGGGGAGGGCGGAGGAGCGAAAATGGAAATTGCTCCTTGAAAAATACAGGAAGAAATACCCTGAACTCGCAAAGAGATGGGATGTCCTTTCCGGGGGCAGGCTGCCGGAGGGATGGGAGAAGGCAATTCCGGTCTTCGCCCCCGAGGGCGGTCCGGTGGCGACGAGGAGCGCCTCGGGCAAGGTGCTGAATGCGCTTGCCGACGTCCTGCCCAACCTTATCGGCGGGTCTGCCGACCTGGCTCCCTCCAACAATACCTACCTGAAAAAATATAAAGATCTGGGAGCTGCGAAGGGCGGAAGGAATATACACTTCGGGGTGAGGGAGCACGCCATGGGCGCTGCTTTGAACGGGATGGCGCTGAGCAGGATGCTCATTCCCTACGGCGGCACATTCCTGGTCTTTTCGGATTACATGAAGCCGTCGATACGTCTTGCGGCGCTTATGGAAACCCATGTTACATATGTCTTCACCCATGATTCGATCGGTCTTGGAGAAGACGGACCGACGCATCAGCCGGTTGAGCAGCTTGCGTCGCTGCGGGCTATGCCCCATGTCGCGGTGATCAGACCCGCTGATGCAAACGAGACGGCCGAGGCGTGGAAGGCGGCCATACGGAATACGGGAAGACCTCATGCGCTTATCCTTTCACGACAGAACCTTCCCGTTCTCGACAGGAAGAAATATCCTCCGGCAGCGGATCTCTCTAAAGGCGGCTACATACTCTCCGATTCGAAAGGGTCTCCCGACATCATAATGATGGCTTCGGGCTCCGAGGTCCATCCGGTGCTTGCTGCGGCCGAAGAGCTCAGAAAGGAAGGCATTAAGACGAGGGTCGTGAATATGGCATGCTTTGAGTACTTCGACAGCCAGCCGGAGTCATACAGGAGAAAGGTCCTTCCTCCCGCCGTCGAGACGAGGCTGGCGGTCGAGGCCGGTGCAACGCTCTGCTGGTACAAATACATCGGACTCAAAGGCGATGTGATCGGTGTCAATCGCTTCGGGGCGTCGGCGCCTGCCAAGGTCCTGTTCGAGAAGTTTGGGTTTACGGTCGACAATATCGTGGCCAGGGCGAGGAAGCTCCTTAAAAGATAACCCGTCGCCTCAATGCGATACTGCAGGGGCACGCTGCAGCGTGCCTCTACCTTTTTTCCAATCTATTTCTTCCCTATCGAAAATGCCTTCCCGATGAATCTCCCGATGCCGTAATAGTTGCGGCTCACCGGAGTGAAGATCACCGGCTTCAGTTTTTCGATGTCCGGCAGCTCTCCGTCGGAGATGATGGACTCGTCGGCCTTGACATCGAGAACTTCGCCGATGAACTGGGTATGTGACCCTATTTCGATGGTCCGCAGGAGTTTGCATTCCAGGACAAGCGGAAATTCCTTCACGTATGGCGCATCCACGTGATCTGCCTTGACTGCCGTGAGACCGAGTGCCTTGAACTTGTCTTCCGTCTTCCCTGAAACCATGCCGAAGTAATCTGCCGCTTTGATGTTGTTCTCCGAGGGAATGCTGACCGTGAAGGCCTCCCGCTCCATGATATTGCCGTAGGTGTATGTCGCTTTTCTTATTGAAACCGCAATGCACGGCGGGGAAGAACAGCATATGCCGCCCCATGAAGCAGTCATCACGTTTGCACTGTCTTTGCTGTCGTAGCTCCCGACAACCAGCACGGGAGCGGGATACATGAGCGTCTTGGGTCCCAATGATTTTTTCATGGCTGCCTCCTCCTGTCTCTCCCACAATTATA
>JAWOKY010000042.1:0-2910 GCA_033853975.1 Thermodesulfovibrionales bacterium | reverse complement strand
TTGTCAAAGTGATCGCGGGGGTCGTAAATGACCGGGTTGAGGTCCATGGCCAGGCTCACGCCTTTCACGTACAGGAGGTCGGTCTCGCTCAGGTCAGGCAAGGCCGCGTCGAAAATATGATTGTGGACCCCTGCCGCGAATTTGGGATCGTATTTTTTCCAGAAGGTGCGGGAATCCAGATACGTTTCAAAGGTCGTGCTCGTGGTCGTGCTCTTGAGCTTCCAGAGATGCGAGTCGTTGAAAACGAAGTACGGGATATATTCCACCTGCGCTTCAACCGTCTTTTTCTTCTGTTTGGCGATCCTCCGGGCGTGGCTGTGCGCCTTCCTCGTATGAAGAAGGGGTTCGATAAGCATCCAGACCCCGGACTCATTCTTATACATGACCCATACATGGTCAAAGGATCTTCTGTCCGTTTGGTTGTAGATCTTGCCCAGGGCCACGCGCACCGAATAGCTGCTGACCCCGGATGCGAGGAGCAGGGACGCCAGAAGGAACGCCCGGTCTTCGCAATCTCCGCGCCGCAGCCGCAGGGTCTCATCCGGGAAGAGCCAGTAGTCGTAGTTGCGCCCGGCGTTCTCTGCGGCCTCGTAGGCAATGTGTTCCGAAAGATATTGCGTAACGGCGCGCAGGCGAAGGTCGAAGGAATGCCTTTGACGGGAGAAAAAGAGGGCGCGGTCCTCCGGACCAAGCATGTCCGCTATCTCCCCGACTGCCCGGCTCAGGACCGCGTTGTCCCCGCTGATAACGAAGTCCCTGATGTCGATGTCATAGCGCTTTTTCGTTCCCAGCACTTCACGGCACGCCCTGATGATCGGGTCGTGTATGATCGTGTCGCCTTCCCAGTTCCATTGTGCCGCTGCCTTTACGTTTGAAGCGGATAGACACATGGTTCATTTCCCCCTTCTCGGCGCACTCGTCGTAAGACTCCATCTGCGAAATCCTTAGCCGACTTTACAGCGTGACCCTTGATCGAACACGAATGGTCGAAGAATGTTCTGATATTTACTGCTGATGCTTTCAAGCTCCGATCATGACTTCAACGACGAGGGCCAACGGTAATCTACCGGCACTGGCTCTTATATTTGCTTACCTGCGCACTGATAAACGGTTCAGATCACAGGGATCGCCGAGATCGGATGCCCTGGTTCCATGTGTCACGCTGTCTCCTGCAGTAATCGTCCTTCATGCCGAGAACGATTAGCCGACGACCCAATGTGGCTTTCTCAGGACTAATATCAACAATGAAGATTCAGCCCCAATAGGTCTCTACACGTTAACTCAGTCCGAGGCTCTTCTTCACAAAGCTCTTTATCCAGGGAATTACGTACGGCGGCACATATTTAGTCAGCGCATATAATCCGCCGAACAGGATGAAGGCCCAGACGCTGAAGCCAATGAGCGAAAGCATGAACGGCGACATGGGCTGGCGATATGCATCGTGCTTCAAGTACTTACTGCCGTACGTCCTGCCGAGAATAAACCTCAACGAGCGCTGATCCGTCCAGTAGGTCACATGGGAATATCCTGGGATCCAGCTGGACAGAGACCAGACATGGAAATTTATAGGAGGTGTTTCGCTATAAAATTTTTCGTTCTTGAGCACGCCCGAGACCGGATCGAACACATGGTAGAAATTGATCCACCATTCCTTACCCTGGCTTCCCATGCCCGGCTCCACCATCTCGCCGCCTTCAAGCAGACAGCGCCGACTCCCGTCCGGCCAGGGAATGAGACATTTGTCCCCGAACAGGTACGCTATCTTGTTCAGTGGACTGCCGAGTGTAATGAACCGCACGAGCGAAGTGCGGAACCTCTTCACGCCCTCCTGCTGCTCATCGTCCCCATAAGCCTCCAACTCTTCAGCTCGGTGAAAAAGCGAAGAGAGAACATTGTAGCTGATGACTGTTCCAAGGCTGTGCGCTACCCAGACGACCCGTTCGAAGGTCACCCGGTCGCCGCCAGCCTCGATGCAGGAGCCGGGCAGAAGACGGCGAAAATCCCAATCGAGGCCGATCATGGAGAGAAACGCAGTGCCTACCCGCTTGTCAATCCTCTGGGCTATCGCGCGCTCGACGTCTCCCCGCGGATCCACATACATGCGCACGTCGCCAAGATACCCGGAAATGATCTTCGGATATCGGAGCAGGCCGAAGCCAAGTGTGATCGGGAACAGCACCTGGAGCGGAAGGTAGATAAACCAGGCAATCGGGTTCTGTCGGAATATTCGGAACGACAGCAAGCGCCTCTGCTGATTGAGGTACCATGCCACGGTTTTGGCAGCTGACACGGCTCGTTGGTTCCAGAGCCTGCTGAAGAACCCTTTTTCCCTCTCACAGAACTTCGCGCAGTCCTCGGGAAACGTCTTCTGCACATCGTCGTAGTCGGCCCAGTACCCCTCATAGATGAACGGCGACGAGTGAATGTCTCTTTCGGGATTTTTTTTGCATTCGTCCTTAGCCTGCCCCCGGTGGAACATCTTCAAGAGACGCCGCAGCCGCTGTCTAACGGACGTATCCTCCATCTTCTTACGGGCTTCTTCGCGCTCCTGCCACTTCCGGATCCCGTCCATCGCGTCTTCAAACCCTGATCGAAGCGATGCAGCTGTCGCGGTCCAAACCTGATCGCCGATGCCATGCACCACAAAGATGGCGCAGGTTCTGCTGGGGTGCGGCGTCTGCCCATCCGGCAGAGTCTTGGGCACGCGCATCAGGTTCCAGTAGAATTTGCCGTCCTCACATGCGAGCGGCCGCCGGAAATTTCTGGTATTGATCATGAAATGGTCCCCCCGATCTGCGGGAATATGAGCCACATCCAGTGCGAGCGCTTCAAGCCGCTCCGCAGCTCGGCGAGGGCGCGGTCATAGACCCTTCCTACGCGCTGATGAAACGGTTCAGATCATAGGGATCG
>JAWOKY010000041.1:0-2797 GCA_033853975.1 Thermodesulfovibrionales bacterium | reverse complement strand
ATGCGGCAGGCGCGATCTTCTGGCGGGAGCCTGAGGTGATCGTTGACGCCTCCCGGTATTTCACCGAGGCCAAACACCTCGAACTATACGGCGTGGGGTATTTTCTCCGGGAGTGGGGCAGGGCGATCCCGGTATGGACCGACATGCCTGCGGTACCGTTTCTCTACGGCCTCATATTCCGGTTTTTCGGCGAGACACGGCTCTATATCGAGATATTCAATACTATGCTTTTTTCACTCACCGTACTCCTGACTTATCTGACGGGCAGAGAATTATGGGACGACACCGCGGGGTTTTTCGGAGGGATGCTCCTTCTGGGGGTTCCCTATATTTTTTCGCAGGTGCCGCTGATGCTTGTAGACTTGCCCTGTGTCTTTTTTATCATGCTCTCAGTCTTCACGTTCATCAGGATGCTCGAAAGGGGAGGAGTGATGATCGCCGCTTCAGCCATCTCAATCTTTGTCTCTTTTTTTTCAAAGTATTCGACGTGGCTCATGCTTACGATACTGCCTCTCATTCTTTTGGTCTACAGCGTCAGGCGGCCTTCGCATGAAACGAAACGCTGTCTTCTGAGGGGATCCCTCGGCTTTCTTGCGGCAGGCGTGCTGATCGCATTTTTTTTCGCCTGCAAGTACGACGTCATGTCCAGGCAGATCGGGTTCCTCATGGAATTTCAGAAGCCGGGGTTGAGAAGATGGGGAGAGAGTTATCTCTCTACTTTTTTCTTTCAGACTTCGCCGTGGATCACGGTCGCTGCGCTCTATTCTCTGTACCGGGCGGCCAGAAAGAGGGACCTCAGATATATTATCGTACTCTGGCTGCCCTTTCTCTTTCTGGCCCTCGGGGTCGAGAGAATCCGCTATACGCTGCCTGCCTTCCCGATGATATGTCTTGCCGCCTCTTTCGGAATGATGGACCTCAGGCGGAAGGAGATCGCGAAATTCATTGTCCTGTGTGTCGCCTTCTCATCCATTGTCATTGCCTCTTCGGCCTACCTGCCTTTTCTCGACCGTATAAGTCTGGTGAACGTCAAGGAGGCAGGCGCGTTTCTGGATGAACTGAAAGGCAGAGAGATCGAGGCCTACACGCTTTCGGCGGAACACCCGCGTGTGAATCCTGCTGTTGCCGTTCCCCTGCTGGACCTCTTTACGCATAAGAAAATCCACTATGACTACACGATCACATTTCCTAGGTCCAAAGAGATCCTCGAATCTCCTCTCCGCTTTACCTTTGAGTACAGGAACCCCGGCTACTATTCAACGAAAGCCGGAGAAATATCCGCCGTGGCAGTGATCGCAGGCAAGCAGGGGCAGACGCTTCCTCCGGCGATTCAGCAGAGGGTCAGAACGTTCCACAGAACAAGGGTATTCGACACCTCGGATAATGTCTTCGACTATCAGACGCTTGTGACGATTTATTATTGATTTTATGGGCTTTTCGGCTGTTGATCGTCGTTGACAAAGGAAGCTTTCTGTGTTATTTTAAACAAATTTTTCTGAGGGAGGCAGGCATGGAAAGTGCAGCAGCGCAGGGAGTATCGGTTGGTTTTATTATTTCAGGTCTGATAGTTGGGGGACTGATAGGGTTCATCCTCCAGCGCGGGCGGTTCTGCATGAATACGGCATTCCGAGATACCATATTCATCAAGGACTTCACGATGTTCCGCGCCTATCTGATCGCCCTTGTCATTATGATCGTAGGGTCGAACATTCTCAATGACATGGGTATCATCCACCTCAAGGCGCAGACGTTTTATCCGTTGGCCAACATCATCGGGGGCTACATCTTCGGCCTCGGAATCGTTCTTGCGGGCGGGTGCGGAAGCGGCATCATCTACAGGATGGGAGAAGGCCAGCTGGCATCGTGGTTTGCGGTGCTCGGTTTTTTCCTCGGCATCGGAATGACCACCCAGGGCGTACTGAAGCCGGTAAACGACCTGCTCAGGAGCGCACAGGTAGGTCCGTCGGGCATGACCCTTTATGGACTCATCGGCGACTCGATTGAGATCAAGTGGGCGGTCATAGCAGTACTCTGCATCGTTCTGTTTCTTTTCACGCTCAAGAGCAAACCCTTCACTCTCCGCAAGTCAAAGGGGTTTTACTGGTCCGTAACGGCGCTTCTCATGGGCATTATGGGCGTCGTCACATTCTGGGCCTCCGAACACTGGGGTTCTCCGGGATTTGCAAGGGGCCTCAACTTCACTACGCCGACGGGCGAAGTCTTTTTCTCCCTGCTTACGGGCGACGCCAAATCCAGATTTTTCCCGATGTTCGATCTCGGACCTTTCAAGGTTACCTGGGCGGAGTTTTACATCATAGGCGTTCCGATCGGTGCGGCGATAAGCGCGAAGATATTGAAGGAATTCACCTGGAAGATCGCGCCTGCCGGGGAAATGCTCACGGTGCTCGGCGGAAGCCTGATGATGGGCTTTGGTGCCGCGACCGCGGGTGGCTGCAATGTCGGACAGGCCCTGACCGGTTTTTCGACGCTTTCAGTGGGAAGCATCGCAGCTACTATTGCGATCATCCTGGGAAACTGGACGATGGTGTATTTCAAATTCATAAAGCCCATGAACGACCTCGAGTAATCGGGAGGTTTCTGCGGGCGAAGCATACATGTGGCCTGGGGAGTGAAGCCGAAATCACTTCTCAGGTCAAGCCTGTCTTTTGGGGGAACGTCTGGAAAAATCTTTGCCTGGAATTCTAAACTAAGATATGATTGTTGACGCCAGGACCCTTGAAACGAGGGAATTGCTCCTGCGAATGAGAGACGTATTGGCTGACCACTGCGGGCAGGA
>JAWOKY010000040.1:0-4654 GCA_033853975.1 Thermodesulfovibrionales bacterium | reverse complement strand
CCCCCAAGATATGAACCCGGCAGCAACCCAAATACAGCAAAAAGAACCACTCCGCACCCTGCACCCATGTAGGCCAGCTTCTTTGCAAATCCTCTTTCTTTCATCGTCTTGCCCTCCTTCTCTTTTCCTGCAAATAGAAGTTGCATTCGCCATGCCAGATCTAACCTGCCGGTTTTAAATGATTATTCCTCCCGCACCCATTGCATCACCGCAAATCCCTTCGCAGAATTGCAAAAAAGATCGGATTATTACAGGCCGACAGGCGATTCAGGGATCATGCTATAATAATTTCCGCTTCGCGGGAGGAGCATGAAAAGAAGTACTGTAGTACTTAAATGGTTATTACTGGCCGGAGCCGTCTATTTCCTCGCGATTGCAATCGCGCATATGCTGAGGATAAAGATCCCCTTCTTGTTCGTGTATTACGACATACCCTCCTACGGGTACCAGGACAGGATAATTTCTTTCCTTTCGTTCGGCTGGTCGGTCTTTCTTTTCACGGCCTCTGTTGACCCCGCGAAGAACCGAGACGCAGTCAGGGCGATTCTCATCGCCGGCGTGTCAGCTATTTTCGGTCTTAATGTGATAAACAGCGTCACCAATTTCCGCGCAATGTCCCCTGATATTCACCCATCCGTTTTCAGGAAGGAGACGCTTGTGCTGAGCGTTTATGTGGTCTCTCTGATTCTGTTTTATTTCATCGACCAGGGGAAGGATACGGATGGCTGAACCGGCTACTTCTTTTCTCCTATTTCATCCATCAGCGCATCGAGCAGGTCCTTTTCTTTAAGCCGTCTGACGATCTTTCCCTTCTTAAAGAGAAGGCCGCTGCCTTTTCCTCCCGCTATCCCGATATCGGCCTCTCTTGCCTCGCCGGGACCGTTCACGATGCAGCCCATAACTGCTACGGTGACTTTCTTGTCTACGTTCCTGAGTCTGTCTTCGACCTTTGCAGCAAGTCCCCTTATATCAATTTCGCACCTTCCGCAGGTCGGGCATGAGATGATCGTGGCCCCCCTTTCCCTTATGCCGAGAGACTTCAGGATCTCGTATGCCACCCGGACCTCTTCGACCGGATCTGCCGAAAGTGAGACCCTCATCGTATCACCTATGCCCTCTGACAGGATGATGCCGAGTCCCACCGAGCTTTTGATGATGCCGGTGAAGAAGGGGCCAGCCTCGGATATGCCTATGTGAAGCGGGTATCTGAACCTGCGAGAAAAGAGCCTGTAGGCCTCTACGGTGGTGGGCACGTTTGATGCCTTGAGCGAGACCTTGATGTCTTTGAAGGCAAGCGATTCGAGGATTTCTATGTGCTCCGCTGCGCTTTCTACCAGTGCCTCAGGCACAGGGTGGCCGTACTTTTCGAGAAGCTTCTTCGAGAGTGATCCCGCATTCACGCCGATCCGTATCGGAACGCCCCTGTCTCCGGCGGCGGACACGACCTCGGCGACCTTCCATCGTGCGCCTATGTTTCCGGGATTGATCCTCAGGCCGTCAACACCCTGAGAAAGGGCTTCAAGCGCCAGCCTCCAGTCGAAATGGATGTCCGCTATCACGGGGATGGGCGAGGATTTCCTTATCCTGCCGAGCGCCAGCGCAGCTTCCATATCGGGCACGGCTATGCGTATGATCTCGCAGCCTGCACCTGCAAGGGTCCTGATCTGACGCGCCGTGGATCTTGCATCCCTTGTGTCAGTCTTTGTCATGGACTGCACGCTGATAGGACTCCCCCCGCCTATGGTTACGTCTCCTACGTGAATCATTCTTGTCTTTCTGCGAGCTTTCACGATGCCCCCTCTTTTTCTTTTTCCTCAGCCTGCCTTTCCCGGTATAGCTTCACCGCTTTTGTGTGGTCTTCGATATTCGTAGAGAACTGGTGAGACCTGTCATCGCGCGACACGAAATAGAGGTAAGGAACATTGGCCGGATAGAGGGCCGCCACGATGGATTTAAGTCCCGGAGAAGCGATTGGACCGGGCGGAAGCCCTTTTACCACGTAAGTATTGTATGGTGTCTTTCTCAGGAGATCTTCCTTCGTTATTTTTTCCTTTGAGCTTTTTATTCCGTAAATGCAGGTCGGGTCGGCCTGAAGGAGCATGCCTTTCTTAAGCCTGTTCAGATAGACCGCCGAGATCATCGACCTCTCCGTGTCTAACACCGCCTCTTTTTCGACGATGGAGGCGAGTGTGAGGACCTCGCGTTCGTTCATCCCGAGCTCCTCCATCCGTTTAATCATGCTGTCTGTGAATTTGTCACGCATCCTGTTGATCATCTCTCCGACGGCGTCTTCGATCGGCATTCCCTTCGGGATGAGATAGGTATCGGGGAAGATATAGCCCTCGATGCTCGGTGCGTCGATGCTGTAAGAAGAAAGGAAGTTCGGATCCCGTGAAAGCTTCATGAAGGCCTCCTGCGTGGCGATCCCCGCTCCTGCAAAGGAGTCGGCGATCTCGGGAAGGGAGTCACCTTCGATGACCCTTATCTCGTATTCAATTATCTGTCCCTTCCGCAGGACGTTGAAGATGTCGAGGGGGGTCATTTCGGCCCATATCCTGTAATATCCTGCCTTGATTTTTCTGTCTGCTCCGGTCAGCCTTCCCAGAAGGAGAAATACATTTCTGTCCCTGATGAGTTTCTCCTTTTCAAGAATGGCGGCTGCCTGCCTGAATGTGGCTCCCTTCGGAATCAGGACCTCCGCATTCTCCGTGGCCTTCTGGGCGGGGACGAGCATTTCAAACGAGCAGTACGCAAGTGCCATGGCAAGGATGCAGTTGAAGATGATGATCACATTTTTTTTCATACGATTAGGATGACAAAAGGGCTTCAAAAATGTAAAGAAAACGCAGGGCCCGGGTGAGGGGAAATCAAAGAGGAGTGAGGAGAATGCCCCTCACTCCTCCTGGCTGCTGAATCAAAGAATTCTAGTACATTCCGCCCATTCCACCGCCCGGCATCGGAGGTGTTTCGGGCTTTTCCTCAGGAAGATCGGTGATCATCACAGATGTCGTGAGCATGAGAGATGCAACAGACGCGGCGTTCTGAAGTGCGTATCTCGTGACCTTTGTGGGATCGATAATGCCGGCCTTCAGCATGTCCACGTATTCCTCGGTCTGTGCGTTGAACCCGTAATTTGCTTCCTTGGCGTTTTTCACTTTTTCTACCACTACCGCGCCGTCGAGGCCGGTGTTGTTCACGATCTGGCGGATAGGCTCTTCAACTGCCCTCTTTATGATATCGACGCCGACCTTCTGGTCGTGATTATCCATTTTCAGGCCGTCCAGCGCCTGTACGCATCTCAGAAGAGCAACGCCGCCGCCCGGCACAACACCCTCTTCCACGGCAGCCCTTGTCGCATGGAGCGCGTCTTCGACCCTTGCCTTCTTCTCCTTCATCTCGGTCTCGGTCGCTGCTCCGACATTGATTACCGCGACGCCGCCGACGATCTTGGCGAGCCTCTCCTGCAGTTTCTCCCTGTCATAATCCGAGGTGGTCTCATCGATCTGGGCCTTGATCTGTTTTACCCTGCCCTGAATCTTTGCAGGATCGCCTGCGCCTTCGACGATAGTCGTATTTTCCTTGTCGACAGTGATCTTCTTTGCCCTGCCAAGGTCGTTGAGCTTCACATTTTCGAGCTTGATGCCGAGGTCTTCGGATATCACGGTGCCGCCGGTGAGGATCGCGATATCTTCGAGCATCGCCTTTCGCCTGTCACCGAAGCCCGGGGCCTTCACCGCGCATACCTGGATCGTTCCCCTGAGCTTGTTCACGACGAGTGTTGCGAGCGCCTCTCCTTCAACTTCCTCAGCGATGATCATCAGCGGCTTGCCCATCTTTGCCGTCTGCTCAAGGATCGGAAGGAGGTCTTTCATCGAGGATATCTTTTTCTCGTGGATGAGGATGAAGACGTCTTCGAGATTGCATTCCATCCTCTCGGGGTCGGTCACGAAATAGGGCGAGGTGTATCCCCTGTCGAACTGCATGCCCTCGACGACATCGAGGGAGGTCGCCATGCTCTTTGCCTCTTCGACGGTGATAACGCCGTCTTTTCCGACCTTGTCCATGGCATCGGCGATGAGTTCGCCTATCGTGGCGTCGTTATTGGCTGATATTGTGCCTACCTGCGCGATCTCTTTCTTGTCCTGGACGGGCCTGCTGATTTTTTTTAGTTCGCTCACGATTGTTTCTACGGCCTTCTCTATCCCCCTCTTTATGTCCATCGGGTTGGATCCTGCGACAACATGCTTGATGCCGCCGCTGTAAATCGCATGGGCGAGAACGGTCGCTGTCGTTGTACCGTCGCCGGCCACGTCAGAGGTCTTGCTTGCCACCTCGCGCACGAGCTGTGCCCCCATGTTCTCGAAGGCCTCTTTCAGTTCGACTTCCTTTGCGACTGTTACGCCGTCCTTCGTGATCGTCGGTGCGCCATATTTCTTGTCGATGATCACGTTCTTGCCCTTCGGGCCGAGGGTCGCTTTCACTGCATCGGTGAGAACGGTGATTCCTTTAAGTATTGAGCTCCTTGCCGCTTCATCAAAAAGAAGCTGTTTTGCCATTTCTTATTCCTCCTTTTATGTGGTAATAACCGAGCTTATCCTTCAACAATGCCGAGGATGTCTTCTTCCTTGATAATCAGATACTCATTGTTGTCCAT
>JAWOKY010000039.1:0-5975 GCA_033853975.1 Thermodesulfovibrionales bacterium | reverse complement strand
ATCTTCGGTGCTTCGGGGCTCGGCTGCGGCTGGACCTCACGGCCACGCTGCGCAGGTCCGGCAGGTACTCCCGGCGCACCAGGTCTTTGCGCCCTGGGGTGGAGAGTTACCGGCTCATTAAGGGGCTTTACCGACAGGGGCTTAGGCCTGGCGGCCGGATTCCAGACAGACCGATTAGGTTCTTTTACAAACGGGCGCTCTTTCTTCAGGGTATTAACCTTGATGTCCCTCACCCGTGCAGGTGGCAGCTTGGCAGGGGGAACAGACTTCACGACCGGGGCATAGCTTGTTCTTTGCGGCTTTATCGCCGGCCCGCCGGGTCTGATATTCTGTCTGACGAATAAATCCCTCCTGACAAAATTCTCAGTCACCTTCACCGGCTGGGGTCTGCCGGTAACAAATGTATTATGCGTGACGACTGTCACACCATTATTCACATAAACATTCTTATACACGTTAGTTACGTTAATCGTCGTGACATTTACATTCGTTATGTTTACGCTGTTGGGGCCGTAATATCCGCGGCCGTAATAGATCTCGCCGGGTGCAAGCGGAACCCAGGCAACATAATCAGCCGTTCTCACCCAGCCGACATATCCGGGCCCCCAATATACCGCACCGGGGCGCGGCGGCACCCAGCACCATCCGATATTCACAACAAATGCCCATCTGCCGTAATGATACGGCGCCCAGCCCCAGGGCTCATAGCCGATCCAGACATATTCTCCCCCCCTCCATATCCATCTCCCGGTGTGGTAGGGCGCCCAGCCCATGCCTATGCCGACAGTAGGAGTCCAGCAATAACCGTAGTCAGGGGTATCCACCCATCTGCCATAGCGGTCGAAGTCCGGGGAATATGTCCTCAGGTCATCGGGCAGATACCGGTAACTTTCGCGGTATGCGCGGATCTGATCGTTGCGTTCCTTGTTCCATCGCTCCCATTCATCGGGCGGGCCCATTGGGGCAACCTCGCCCGTCGTATTCTCACCCACTATCAAGGACTCGCCGGCATTGGCCCTGGTCTGTCCCACCCTGTTTTCGCTATCCACATAGCCCTTGTAAACGGAAATGATCGTCTCCGTATCAGGCATATCCACCCTGAAAACCGCCCTATCGTAAGCACGCGTCGAGGCATCGGGCGTATCCAGCTGCAGGACGCTGCCTCGCGGGGCATCGTAATACACGTAAGCATGTCCCTGTGACAGATAGAACTGGGAAGAATCCCTGTCTGTCGAAAGAATCTGCAATGCCGAATTCTCGTCAAGCCTTATGTACGTACCGCCGTTGAGCTGAAGCTCGACCCTTGAGCCTTCAGGGACCCAGACTTGATCTCCTTCCCGCAGCGGCGCATTAACAGATGACGGAAACCAGTCTCCCGAGTCCGGCGTTTTAGTCTGAACGTCCCCCTCGATGAGGCTTATGCGAATATATCCCGGCGACGCCGAAAAAGCATACGCCGGTAGCAGCAGCGACAAAACAATTGCAAGAAACAGGAGTCTGCGACCCTTCATGTGATCCTCCTATATAAATTTTCTATTTTTACTATTCTGCAAAAAAAGAATCTTGTCAAGTTTATGCGATCTGCGTTTTTCTTGGGGAGACAGCGCCCGGTGAGGCGAAAAAGGTCCTCCTGCCGGAGAAACTATCTTGTCGCGCCGTCCGACAGGAAATCAACGAGTGAATCTATCTCTTTATTACTGAGCGGGCCGCCTTTTCCGGTACACCATCCGGGCATCGAGGAGCCACTGACGCCATTTCTCACGGTATCAACAAGATGATCTCTCTTTTCTCCCTTCATCGTCCGAACAGGTGCTGCGCCCCCGTGAGCGCCATGACACATCATGCAGTCAGAAGAGAAGAGCTCTCTGCCCTGTTTCCCGCGTCCCCTGTCGATATGGCAGCCGCTGCAGGGCGTATTGAAAATCTCCCGGGACTGGTATTCTTTCATATGAAGGGCGTCTTTCACATGCGCTCGCACGGTCAGTATAGTTACCGGCCGGGAAGGATCGTTCGAGTACACCTTAACGGTCTTCGAAACCTCTCCCATCTTTCCCTTCACGTTCACCGATACGGTAATCCCCCCCTTTTCCCCTGGTCCTAGCCGGCCTGAACTGGCCAAGGCCGCGGTACAGCCTCAGGAAGGCGATAACTTCTGTATAAGAAGCTCGGTGTCGCCGCTGTTGGAAAAATCGAAGACATGCCGGATCGCGTCTGTTCCGCCAACGATTCCAAAATCATAGGAAAGGCTTTCGAAGCTGATAGCGGGGGCGCCCAGGGCAATGGCAGGAAAAAAAAGAAGAAAAAGAAGCAACAGCAGGGTTCTTCTCATGGCTTTTATTTTACAACAGTTGCGCGCAAAAGAAAAACAAACACTCCTTTTCTGCAGCGCACGAAAAGTTCACCGATCGTCAGTGTTTTTCGCGATTCTGTAACCTTCTATCAAAAGAAGAACGAATACGGTCGTGAGTCCGGCAAGTATGCCGAAGACGTTCACCAGCCTCAGGGCAACAAGAATGATAAGGGTGATGAAGAGGATGAGAAGCCTGAACATGCTGAAAAAAATCATGCTGCCAGTCGGCCTGCGGGTTCCGATGAATCCCTCGACGCTCCGGGCAAGTCCTCTCAGATTCACCAGCCCGAGCACTCCGCCTACAATAATGCTGAGAGGAAACAGCTTCCATCTGAGCAGCATGGAGAGGGCCGCCAATAGGGGAAGCACAAGAAA
This sequence comes from Thermodesulfovibrionales bacterium, assembly GCA_033853975.1. Classification (GTDB taxonomy): domain Bacteria; phylum Nitrospirota; class Thermodesulfovibrionia; order Thermodesulfovibrionales; family UBA6898; genus JAWOKY01. The sequence continues at coordinate 3,250 of JAWOKY010000039.1, read as the reverse complement.
GGCCGTCTTAGCCGTTTTTCTGATCAGATCCATTGTCCTGGCTCTGTTTCTTGGCGAGTCTGTATAAGTCCCTGAACCCCGAGATGATGCCCAGCATGAGAAAGATCAGCGTGAGCCAGGGCGCCGTCTTTTTAAAAAGGCTGTCGAGACCATAGCCAATCGCAAGCCCGATAAAGGTCGAAACGACAAGGTGGAGTCCCACCGTGCTTGCATCGAGGAGCTGTCTGAAAAAAGGTTTTTCTGCCAATATCCCGCCCCTTTCTATTCCATTTCTTCATGCTCGCCGCTGACGAAATTCTCGACGACCTCCGCGATCTCCCTGTAAAAGAGAGTTTTCGCGGCCTTTTTCAATTCCTCACAGTAATCCGGCACCCACTGCAAGATGTGCCCTTCGAAGAATTTCCTCTGGAGTTCGGACCTGCCTGTCTCGATGAGATAACTCATAAAAAGAAATTCGAGCGAGATGTGGTCAGGCATCAGCTGAATATCTTCGTCGAAGGTCAGCCCCGCGTCGAGATAAAGTCGCGTCACCTCATTGACCGCGGCATTTCCCGAGGCCGAAAAAAGCGATTCCAGGGGAGGCACTTTTCCCGCGGGGTACACAAGGAGTGAAAGAAAGTCCTTACGGATCTCCTCTTCGCCCTCCTTTGATTCAAGCTCGAAATCTTCCCTTATCGCAGCCAGAGAGTCGCCGGCCGGGGGCTCGGAAAAGATATCCGCCAGAGTCCTGTACGCCTCCGCCCTGTCGGCGTCTTCGACAAAATCCATTAAGAATCTTACCCTATTTTTCGGAAAGAAGGCAAAGGGCGGGGCCGCATCAGGAGCGGCCGCGGCAGCTCTTTCATTTCAGGCCTGCCGCGGCCCTCCCATTCAGTGCGATTCGCCGTATTCGAAGACAGGGAATATCTTGCTGAAGATCCAGAACAGGACATACGGCATGATGAACACGCTGACCGCTCCGAGAAGTCCTTCCTTGTAAGTATCCCAGCTGCTGGGAATAATCGGAATTTTGTAGTGCATATATCCGGCAAACGAAAGGGAGAATGCCTGACCGCCGATCACGACGTTCCACCTCATCATGAATACTCCGAAAAGCACGAGGACCGTGGTGAGCGCCGCCCTCCTCACTGTCAGCCCCGGGATCAGCAGGAGGATCAGGGGCAGGAGGTTTCCGATTCCGTACTGCAAAACAAAAATATCCTGGAAGTCCCTTCCGTAGATTACGCTTCTGAGAACGTCCCATGATTTCACCGCTGTGTATCCCCGGAAGATAAGATCGAGCAGCTCGAGACTGATGGCAGCTACCATGAAGAAAAGGAGGTACTTTGCCGTCATCTTGATAACGCTCACCTCGACACCCTTTATTTCTTCACTTGATTGATACATCTGATAAGGGGTCTTTTTCCTTGAGGCGAGCATCTTCCTTATCTCCATTACCACGGTATAGGTAAGGATGCAGAGTGCGATTCCGGAAACAACCGCCGACATGATGAATATGACCGGCATCAGCGGCGTCATCCAGAGCGCGTTGGCCTTGACGGAACCGAAGATGAAACCCGCATAGCCATGGAGAAAGCACGCAACAGGTATGCCTACTGCGGCGAGGACCTTGATCGCCTTATGGTCCTTCTTCAATGCGTCTTCACTTATGTCATAGACGCCGAGCGTAAGCGTACAGAAGATAAAGAACCTGATCCTTTCCCCGAGAGTCTTGTCCTGCTTGTCCTTGAGAGAAAGTGATACCTCCACAAAGTGCTTTCTGTAGAGAAACCACAGTTCCGAGGCGACGATCGCGCCATAGGTAAAGAAGACGATACCGAAGGCAGCGATCGCGGACGTGAAGTGAGGAGTCATGAACACGTTGATCCCCCTGAAGGGATGCTGAAGATGCAGGATGATGGGCATCGGGGCGATGAACAGGAGAGCGAACGAAAAGACAAGCGCGAACCTTGCCATCTCTCTGAGCTGCTTTATGCCGAAGACGTGGTACAGCGACGAAAGCACAAATGCGCCGGCAACGAGTCCCGTCATGAACGGGTACATCACGATCTGGATGCTCCAGTAAATGTACTCATTCGGATATACAAAAAGCTCTTTCAACGTCCATAATTCTCCGTGGACAGTCATAACTATTTAACCTCCTTGCTCAGACCAAGGTAAAAGACCTGGGGCTTTGTGCCATACTCTTCCTTAAGTACGCCCACCCTCTCGGTCATGATCGTCTTCGTAACCGGATCGTTGGGGTCCTTTATGTTCCCCACCTGCCGCGCTCCGAAAGGACAGGCCTGGACGCACGCGGTCTTCAGGCCCTTTGAGAGGCGGTGATAGCAGAATGTGCATTTTTCCGCGGTGTGATAGATTGGATGGAAGAACCTCACGCCGTAGGGACAGGCCATGATGCAGTACCCGCATCCAATGCACCACGTCCTGTCGACAAGGACGATGCCGTTGGGCATCTGATATGTCGCGCCCACCGGGCATACCTGGACGCATGGCGGGTTTTCGCACTGGTTGCAGAGCTTGGGCACGAAGAAGGCCTTCTCTATGTCTTCGTTTTTGATATCCTTGAACCCGTCCGCGTTGAGGTCGATCTTCGAGGTGGTGAAGCCGTCGCGGGCCCCTTTGGGGCTGTCGGCCCATACCTTGCCGTCTTTCGTGAGAACGTATCGTTCCACCCAGGTCCTCGTCACCTTAGCGTCGTAGGGGACATCGTTTTCGAGCTTGCAGGCCCTGACGCACATACCGCACCCGACGCACTTGTAGGTATCCACGAGAAAGACCCAACGAACCTTTGCCTTGTCGCCCGTAGACGCGAAAAGCTCCCGGGGGTTTATAATCTTGAAGGCCGTCAGAGGAAGGGCGACACCCCCGATGACCCTCACCGTATTTTTCAGGAAGTCTCTTCTGTTCATTTAAGGCCCTCCAGGGGGTTATGGGGATTATGGCACATAACGCATTCGGTGCCGGGATTATGGGTGTCCGGATCGATACCCGGAATGTTCGCCCTCCCGCTTGTCGGATAGGGAAGGGGATAGTGGCATCTGAGGCAGAGTCCCCTGCCCTTCTGGATCTGGAGTTTCTGCGGGTCCATCGGGTGGTCTATTGCGGGACTGTGGCAGTCCTCGCAGGGTATAATCGCGTGCGGCGACTGCATCAGCTTGTTGTAATTATCGCTGTGACAGTCCTTGCAGAACTGGGAGCCTTTGTATTTCACTTTGTAGTCTTTCCAGAACTGCTCGTCTCCCTTGCG
>JAWOKY010000038.1:0-17555 GCA_033853975.1 Thermodesulfovibrionales bacterium | reverse complement strand
TTCCGCTTAACGACACAGACTGCGAAACCGCAGGTGATGCCACACTCACGTTCAGCTGGGCGCTCATCGCAGGCGATGCAGGAACCCATGTGGGCGCAAACTTCACCTGTACCTGGCAGGACGCCCCTGGATCAAGCGATGCAGGGCAGTTGTTCGTCTGAGTGAACTGCTTGTAATTCGTTCCGCCGATGCTTATGGCCGTGATCGATAGAGCAGAACCACCCGTGTTTTTTACCGTCACCGTCTGCGCCGTGCTCGACGTATTGAGCAACTGGTTCCCAAAAGACAGCGAGCCGGGAGAAACAGAGAGGGCGGGCGCCGGAGCGACAAGCGCAATCTCCCACATGCCGCGTCCATGCGTGGCGGCTCCAAGAATGTGAAGGTTATTATTCAACTCCATTTGAACGACCTGAGCGTTGGGAAGTCCTGTCCCGAAGCGGGTCCATGTGGACCCACCGTTTGTGGTTACGTAAACCCCGTCGTCTGTACCTGCATAGATGTTGCCGTTGGCTGGATCGATCTGGAGGGACCATACAGGCTCTGACGGGAGGTTGCCGCTTATGTTGGTCCAGTTTGCGCCGCCGCTTGTCGTCATGTAGACCTGTCCGTTGGGCGCATTGAAAGTACTGATAGCTGCGTATGCGACCTGGGCGTTTAGGGGGTCTACCTGGATATCGTTCACCCTGCCGCCGACCCCGAGGTCGTGTTCTACCCATGTCGCGCCATGGTCCGAGGTGACGAAGATTTTACTGCTTGCTGCGAACGTGCCTCCGGTAGCCGCATAGACGGTGTCGACGTCCGAGGGGGCAAGTCCGATGGCGTCGATATAGCTTGAACTGTTGAATCCGGAGGTGTATACGCTGCTGATGTTTGTCCAGTTTGAGCCGCCGTCTGTCGTCTCCCATACCCGATTGGTGCCATAGAGGACACGGTCGCCGTTGCCCGGATCGACTGCGAACGGTGCATAGAAGTTCTGGTAGTCGACATCGTCCGATATGCCGGAAGTATAGGTATTCCAGGTATAACCTCCGTCATCTGAACGCCTGAAAAAGTTCGTGCCCCAGCTCTCGGGCGGAATTTGATGATAGACCCGATTGCCGTTGGTGCTGCTAAACTTTGCAAACCCCCCGTCGCCCCCGTCCGTTTCGGTCCAGACGGTGCTGCCTGTATACAACTCGGTTCCATTGTCCTGGCTTCCGCCTATGGCGATATCAGGATCTGTTGGATGCAGGCCTATTCCGGTGAACTGAATCGTCCCAAGATTTCCGTTAATGTCCGTCCAGCTCGGGCCTGAAGGATCATAACGATAAACGCCTCCATCGTTGCCAAGGAGCATCCTGCCTGTTGAATCGAACGCCATGGCGTGACTGTCCGTATGGGGCTCAATACCGCCTTCACTCGAAATATCGTTCCAGTTCACGCCGCTGTTGACTGAGACGAGGACAAGATTGCCGCCGGTAGCGTAATCTACTACGCCAGATGCATAAACGACCGCCGAGTTGGAAGGAGAGACGCCGATAACGATATCATACCAGCCCTGGGCGCCGAGGAAATTTGGAGTACCGGAAGTAAGGTCAGTAAAGGTCGAGCCGCCGCTATCCGAGCGCATCATCGCATAAAGCCCATATGTCGAGGCGCTCTGGGCCGCCACATACACGACTTGGGGGTTTGACGGTGAAACCGCTATTGCGATTCTCCCCACGGAGGTGCCGTTAGGCGCCGCCGAAAGAAGCGTCCATGTCGAACCGCCGTTTATGGATTTATAGACTCCATTGCCGGAATAGCCGCCTATGTAACCGACGGCGGCATAGAGGTTGGAAGGATTACCGGGGTCGATCGCAACATCCGACCATGGGTAGAGGCTGGTAAGAGTTGCGCTTGTCGTGTTCGTCCATGTTGCCCCGCCATCGGTTGTCTTCCATATGCCTGTATTGCCGTATACTCCGTTCGTGCCTAAATCTGCCATCGCTGCATAGGCCACATTCGCATTCGTAGGATCGACAACGATCTTCGAGGTGGTGAGACGGTCAAAGGCGCCCCCGTTAGTGCGCAATGTCCAGGTGCTTCCCCCATCGGTCGAGGTCAGAATCCCCCGGCCATAGTTTGAATCAGCGGAGTTGTTCGCCTCGCCGGTGCCGGCATAGATCACATTGGGGTTGCTCGGGGCGACTGCAACAGCGCCCATCGACAGCGTCTTCTGATTATCGGTAAGCGGGGTCCATGTCGAGCCGCCGTCGGTAGTCTTCCATACGCCGCCGCCCGCAGGCGCAATGTAGATAGTATTGGAGTCGCCTGGATGGGCCGCGATTCCCGCGATTCGGCCGCTCACATTAAAGTTGCTGTTCGGCATTGCCGTAATAGAAAGCGGAGCCGGGCCAATCTCTGTCCATGCTGTTGTACTGAGCAGGGGAGCAGTAGCAGCCGACAGGGGAGCAGATGCCGGGCGGGTCGAACCGCCGGGCATCGGTGTCCACGGATGAGCCGGATAGGAAGGCAGCAATCCCTGGTTATCCTGCTGCTGAGGCTCAGACTGGCTGACATCTAAAACTTCAGCGCCAACCGTTCCTGGCATAATAAAAAGAACAGCAAAAAATAAGAAAAATGATATGCTTGCTGCAAAAAATGATAAATCCTTTCTGGTACATCCGATCAGCACGTCCTTAACAGCGCTTCTTCTCCCCATAATCCGTCCTTTCTTTTTCATGACTATCCCCCGGCAAAGAGGGGGCTTCGTTACCGACATCTGGCCTATTTGCACTAAGTGTAAATGAGCGTCTAAATTTGGTTTGTGCTTTCGATCCCCCCAGCGAAAAGAAATTCAGGAATTGATTATACCTATCCATCCGAGGGCAAAGTCAATGAGAAAATATTGATGTCTTCCCAGATATGGTATTATCTGGAAACTGGATGAACAGACATATGATGTCTATTTTGCTTGCTCTCATATTTTTTGCAGGCGGCTGTGCTGACGACTGCAAATCAACAAACACAATCTCCGCTGCTGAGACGGACGATTCTTCCTTATCGCAATGCCTTCCTTCGGGTATAAAAGTCCAGGATATTGTCGAGGCAATACAGGTCAGGTCATATCCTCTGGTTGTCGATAAAGTAACAGTCGGGCGGAAATTGAAGGAATTAAAGGCCAGTTGCTGCGGAGGAAAGCTTCGGGATGCTTCCGGAAGAGAAATCCTCTTTTACCGATTGACCGGCTGCTGGGGCAATCCGCCTGTCAATTATCGTGATATTCTTGAAAGACAGAAAAAGGAGATAGGTAAATTAAGAGAGAGGTACACGGTTATCGAGATGACCTGTAATCCCTCAGGCCTGCCCCTTCAGTGACAGGAGAATCTGTGAAATATCGGGAAGGTTGCAGAGAGAAGAGGCTGCGGGGACGCTGCCTCTTCTCTCTGATGCGGATGCATTTCTAATCCATGGTTACCACTTACCCGGCACCGGTACGGCCCCGGTCAGGCCTACTCCGAAGACCCCGAACTGATCAGTGGGCTGTCCGTCCCACTGCCAGCTGCGGTTCTTGTCGAGGTACCAGTATCCCTGCTGATAGATTCCTATCTCGGTGATGCCGTCAGCATTCCAGTCTCCTGTCACAGGCACCGCGTTCGTCAGTCCTATGCCGAAGACGCCGAGGGTGTCCCCCCCTGCTTGTCCGTCCCACTGACCGTTTCCGTTTGTGTCAAGGTACCAGTAGCCGTTTTGATAGATGCCTATCTTTGTTGTGCCGTCTCCGTTCCAGTCGCCCACCACAGGCACCGCACCGGTGAGTCCGGCTCCGAAGGTGGCCATAATGTCTCCGCCTGCCGGACCGTCCCACTGACCGTTTCCGTTTGCGTCGAGATACCATACACCGTTGCTGTAAATGCCAATCTTTGTTGTGCCGTCACCGTTCCAGTCACCTACCACGGGGATGGCTCCGGGAAGTCCCGCCCCGAATGAAAGCATCTTGTCTGTGGGCTGCCCGTCCCACTGCCAGTTGCGGTTCATGTCGAGATACCACGTCCCGTTCATGAATACCCCTATCTTTGTTGTGTAGTCTCCGTTCCAGTCTCCGACCACAGGAATCGCACCGGTGAGCCCGATGCCAAATACCCCCAGCGTATCTGTAGGCGTGCCGTCCCACTGCCAGTTCATGTTAGAATCCAGGTACCAGTATCCGTTATAGAAAACCCCGATCTTTGTTGGTTCAATTTGGATCGGGGCCGCAACGCCGGTGTGTGCAAAATCGTGGTGGTACATGGGCCAGGGGGAATCCGCAAGCGCTGCGGTTCCGGTGACTGCGATAAGGCTGCCCGATGGCGCCTCATTTATTCCTCCTTCGGTGCCTACGTAAACTGTGCCGTCCGGACCTATCGCGGGCGAAGATTCTCCGCCCGATGGGGGAGATGAGCTTGTCGGATAGGTCCAGAGAATGCTTCCGTCTGCAGAATCAACTGCGAAAAGAAGTCCGTAGCTGTTGGTCTGTACATATACGGTTCCGTCGGCGGCCACTGCAGGTGAGGAGACTATGGCCTCTGCCGTGAGATTGAAGGCGGTCGAGAGTTGTTTGTGCCATTTATCCGAGCCGTCCGGATTGACTGCGTAAAGTGTGGCAAAGTAAACATCGGAATAGCCGCCGACATAAATTGCTCCGTCGGGACCGATTGCCGGCGAAGAAAGCAGACACAGCCACGAGTTGTAGCAGGCGAGGCCTGTCACGGGAGCACCGTATCCGTCATCGGTAATTCGAGCGCGCCACTTCAAGGTCGCGCCTATGACAGCGGGTTTGATCGCGTAGAGATAGCCGTCGTCGACCGACACGTACACGGTCCCGTGGGAATCGATCGCAGGTGAGGAAGTCACCGGATACCCGACGTTGTTGGTAAGAAATGTCCATTTCAATGAACCGTTTGAGGTGTTTATGGCATAGAGATTGCCATCGATGCCTCCCACGAACAAAGTGGCCCCGTTTTCGCCGATGGCAGGAGACGACGCAAACAATGCCCCGCTTGTGCCGGTGGCGGTGGAGTAATTCCACTTGGCGTGTCCGTTAGAAGGATCAACCGCATGGATACTACCGTCGACACATGACACATATACCGTTCCGTCGGGCCCCACCGCAGGAGCGGAGACTATCGGTGCACCGAAAGTCACAGTCCATTTCGGGCTACATGTCGTAGTGGTGCATACCGATGGGTCAACCGCGTACAATGTGCCGGTCCCCTGGGCATCATTTTCAGAGCCCACGTATATGGTCAGAGATGGATATGACGCAATGGCAGGAGAAGAGCTGACATAGCCATCAGTAGCCAATGTCCATTTCAAGGTCCCGTTTGATTTGATAGCGTAAAGGTTGCCATCATCTGCTCCGACATATGCAGTTCCGTCAGGTCCTATGGCAGGAGAGGAGAGTATCATGAAGTAATTGGTGCCTTGCGACGGAATTGTATACGTCCATTTGACCTGTCCCGCAGCAGCGCCGCAGACTGCTGGCGCAAGAATGACTGCGAGAAAGAATGTTATTGCTGTCAAACCAACCGATCTTTTCATGATAATTCCTCCGTCTTTTTTGGTTCTGAGTCTGAGTCCTTAATTGTTTAGCCCTTTGACTAATACTCTAGGATTCTTTGGGACAACAGTCTATGGAGGATATTGCTGTTATTGAGTGCAATATTGCTAAGAAGGTGCTCTTTCTTTTTGACACAGGGCAAGATATCGAAAATGTCCTTGCCTTGTAAAATCCCCGAATGCTGCTAAACTGGTATCAGGGTCTGCGGCAGAAGAAATGAAACAGATGGACAATCTTAAATGCCGGGAGAGACGATGAAAAAGATGTCGCTGAATGTGCAGAAGGAGTTTTGTGCGGAGTGCACCCTTGCGCTCAGGAGGTTTATCGGCAGGATGAATGGAGTGGAATCGATAGACGTGGGAGACGGCGGGATAGAGATAAACTTCGATGAAACGAAGGTAAAGGAGGAGGACCTCCGGAAGATATCGAAGGAGAGCGTCGAAAAACTCGGCTACAAGGTTTACGGGTAGGGCTACGGAAACAGGGCGGGGGCGGTAAGGCCGGTTGTTTCGTCAAGGCCGGTCATTATGTTCATGTTCTGAATGGCCTGTCCGGAGGCGCCTTTTACGAGGTTGTCTATCACGGACACTATGATCAGCGTATTTGTCCGCTCGTTCAGTTTTAATCCGATTTCGCAGAAATTTGTGCCCCGTACGTTTTTGATGTTGGGATAGGAGCCGGAGTCGTGGACCTTCACAAAGGGCTCTGCCGCATAGGCCTTCTTGTAGACACCCACTATGTCATCCTGGGCCATCTTCTTGCTCATGCGGGCATAGATCGTCGTCAGGATGCCTCTGTCTAGCGGAAGCAGATGAGGCGTGAAATTGACCGTTATCTTTTTTCCCGCGAGGCTGCCAAGTTCCTGCTCTATCTCGGGGGTGTGTCTGTGCGTCCCGATGCCGTACGCCTTGAACCCGTCATTTACCTCGCAGAATGAGATTGCAAGGTCCGCCTTCCTGCCGGCGCCGCTTGCGCCTGATTTCGAATCGATGACAAGGGACGAGACATCCACGAGATTTTTTTTCAACGCCGGCATCAGACCGAGTATGGCGCTTGTCGGATAGCATCCGGGATTGGCTACCAGTCCGGCCTTCCTTATCTTTTTCCTGTTTATCTCCGGCAGGCCGTAGACAGCCCTTTTGAGTGTGGCGGTGAAATCGTGACGAAGACCGTACCACTGCTCATAGGTTTCGGGGTCGGAAAGCCTGTAATCGGCCGAGAGGTCGATCACCTTCTTGCCGCTCCGGTAAAAGAAATTGACCGCTTCCTGGGAAGCGCCGTGGGGAAGGGCAAGGAAAAAGATGTCGGCCTTCTTGAGGAGTCTTTCCTTGTTAAGGGGCTCGTAGTCCAGATCAGCATATCGGTGCAGATGTGGAAACAGATCGGTAAGCTTTCTTCCGGCTGATTTTTCAGAGGTGATAGCCGTCACGTCCGCTTCCGGATGGTTGGAGAGAAGCCGAAGGAGTTCAACCCCTGTGTACCCACTGCCGCCGCATATAGCAATCTTCAGCATTCCTTATCTGCCCTCTTTCATGGAATAAAATAAAAAGCCCGTCCGGGGGACGGGCGTATCCGTTATCGGAGCTGCAGCACCCCTTATTACCGCTTGGAGAACTGGAAGCGCCTTCTTGCGCCCTTCAGACCGTATTTCTTTCTTTCCTTCTCCCTCGGATCCCTCGTGAGAAATCCTTCCCTCTTGAGCTTGGTCCTGAGGTCGGCATCCATCTTTGTCAAGGCCCTCGAAATGCCGTGTCTGATCGCTCCGGCCTGGCCGGTGGGCCCGCCGCCGACCACCCTGACGTTGATATCATGTTTGCCGGTGGCGCCTACGAGCTCGATCGGCTGTCTGATGATCATGCGAAGGGTTTCCCGCGGAAAATAGGTATCAACGGGTTTTTGATTTACCGTTATCTTTCCCGTGCCGGGTATAAGCTTTACCTGGGCGATCGAAGTTTTCCTTCTCCCTGTTGCCGTATATTTGATTTCCGCCATCTGGACTCCTTTATTGCAAGATTTCAGGGGCCTGTGCCTTATGAGGATGTTCGGCGCCCTTATATACTTTCAGTTTCTTGATCATCGTTCTGCCGAGCCTGTTTTTTGGAAGCATGCCCCAGACCGCCTTCTCCACGATCTCCTCAGGTTTGTTTTCGAGCAGCTCCTTTGCGGTTGCGGCCTTGATGCCTCCGATATACCCCGAGTGGTGGTAATACACCTTATCCGTTATTTTCTTACCGGTAAGTCTTACCTTTTCGGCGTTGATCACGATCACGAAATCTCCCGTGTCGACATTAGGCGTAAAGACGGGCTTGTTCTTGCCTCTAAGACAAGTGGCTACTTTTACAGCGAGTTTTCCAAGCACCGCATCCTTCGCATCGACCACATACCACTTGCGGTCGATGTCACCTTTTTTAGCAAACTGGGTCTTCATTATCGACTGCCACCCTTCCTTTAGAAAATTGAGATTAAATAAGATACTGGAAATAAGCGAAAAATGTCAATATTTCTTCAGAGGCCTGTTCGTACACGGCAGTGGCGGACGTGTCTTCTATACCCGGCGGCCCTCCCTTGTCTTCCCGCCCTTTTCATGATATGTATATATTAACTTTTTCTGCTGGAAATTGATCTTATTTTTCACCGGGGGCGTCTGTGGATGTTTCAGCGGCGGTAACAGGAAGGCGGAGCATCCGGAAATTTCTGAACAGGGATATACCCGAAGATATCGTTCAGAAATTGATCAAGGCCCTCATATGGGCGCCGAGCGCCGGTAATCTCCAGTCGAGGAAATTCTTTTTCGTCCGGGATGCGCTGCTTAAGGAGCGCATCGCTGTTGCAGCCCTCAACCAGGACTTTATCAAAGCCGCGCCCATTGTGGCTGTCTGCTGTACGGACGCGTCGATCGAGGCCAGATACGGTCAGAGGGGAAGAGAGCTTTATGCGATACAGGATGTCTCTGCGAGTATCATGTGCATGATGCTCGTCGCACACGAAAACAGGCTGGGTACCTGCTGGGTCGGCGCCTTCAGAGAGGAACGGGTCGCGGAGATACTAGAACTTCCCGGCAACCTCAGGCCGGTTTCCATCGTTCCTGTCGGATATCCGGAGAGCGTCCCCCGCCCCGCGCCGAGGGTATCGGCCACGGAAGCCGTCATTTTCAGGTGATGGAAGAATCTGAAAAGAACTGGAGGTGCCTTTGTGAAAGAGGAAATGGGCCGGAGGGAGTTTTTCAGGAAGATAGGCATGGGGACGATAGGACTTGGGTTTGGAATTTCCGTCTTCGACAGCATCTATCAGTCTGCCGAAGCCCTCACGGAAGATCAGAAGCATACCCTTCTGATGAAGGGCACGGTGAACTTCAGAGGATTCATGGCGCAGGAGATAACGCCCAACGATCAGTTTTACATCACCACCTATTCCTCGAAGGTGCCTTCGATTTCGGCGGAAAAGTTCCGTGTTCGCATAGACGGACTCGTGGAACGACCGTATGCACTTTCGATGAAGGATCTTGAGGAGATGAAAGATGTAACAGAGTTCGTAACGCTCGAATGCATCGGCAATCCGGTCGGAGGGGATGCCATTTCCAATGCCCTATGGGAGGGCGTAACATTGAAAAGAATCATCCAAAAGGCCGGGCCGAAGCAGGGTATTGTGAAGGTCGCCTTTTTTGCAGAAGACGGCTACTCCGACAGCATTCCCTATCTGCTGGCGCTTTCGGAGGATGTATTCCTCGCCTTCAGGATGAACGGGGAATCCCTTCCCGCTGTTCACGGGTTTCCGCTGAGGGTGATTGTCCCGGGCATCTATGGCATGAAACATGTCAAATGGGTTTCCAGGATCGAACTCGTGAATTACGATTTCAGGGGCTACTGGGAAAAGCAGGGCTGGTCCGACGAAGCTGTGATCCCTGTCATGTCCCAGATCCTTATGCCTATGGACGGCAAGAAGATTCCCCTTGGGAATTACGTAATCGGGGGAATAGCCTTTGGCGGCAGAAACGGAATAAGCAGGGTTCAGGTTTCCACAAACGACGGCAAGACCTGGCATGACGCCGAACTGAAACCGCCGCTTTCGAAATGGGCCTGGACGCTCTGGAGATACGACTGGAAGTCAGGCGCAACGGGAGAATACACCCTGAAGGTACGTGGCATCGGAAGAAACGGGAAGGTTCAGGAGTCCGGCTCGCTTTTGGGCCTGATCCTTCGCACTTTCCCTGACGGCGCAAGGGGTATCCACTCCGTCGGGGCGAAGGTAGTGAAATGAATGATATATTCCCGGGAAGGAGAAGACCATGACGGATAAGCAGGAGATAAAGATCGAGGAAAAGGTCAGTCTTATCGAGAAGGAAGTGGCTACGCTTACTCAAAAAGTCGAAGAGATGTCCGCTTGTCTCAGGGAATTGGAGGATCTGACGCTCGAAATTGCAGGCCTCAAACTTTTCCTTGGAAGAGAATACCCGGTGTTCAAGAGCGAGTTCCCCGGGATCGTTCAGAAGGTCGCGAAAAAGACCTGTCTCAAATCGCCGCGCCTCGCGCGCAAATAGGATTTTCTGAAGGAATTTGTCCGGAAGCCGGGTTCCGGCGAAAAACCGATTTGTGCCAACATGATTCTGGCGTTTGGATAACCCTTATCGTTTCATAAAGGGAAGGGCGGACGTGCTGAAAAAGTCCATAAATTCTGCAAGTATTGGTCTTGATTAACGTAAGCGATGCGTTAACTTCGTGTGCCTTCCAGATAGGCCTGCCGCTGTTTCCGGCGGCCGTGTCGGCCTACCGTGAGCACTGGGTAACCTGTTGCGGATGATCTTGCAGCCTGTGAAGGGAAAAGTGATCAAGCGGAGGAAGAGATGAAGAGAGGTAATATAGTTGGTCTTGTTGCGGTAATCGTTCTGTCGATCTTTATTGGAGTCTTCATAGGCTCACAGCGTGGGTGTGAAAAGATCCCCGGGAGGTCCCAGTTCGTCGGTTTTCCCCAGTCATTTGCCGACCTTGTCCAGATGGTGAAGCCTGCCGTCGTGAACATCAGCACGGAGACGACGGTAAGGGTGCCGGGCAGCCCCTTCAAGCATTTCTTCGGACCAGATGAAGGGGGGCCTTTTGGAGACTTCTTCCACAAGTTTTTCGGCGAAATCCCTGACCAGGAACTGAAGCAGCAGAGTCTCGGTTCTGGATTTATCATCGACAAAAACGGCTATATCATTACGAACAACCATGTTGTTCAGGGCGCCGAGGAGATCAAGGTAAAGCTTGCAGACGGAAGGGAGTTCAAGGCTAAAGTCATCGGAAGGGACACAAAGACCGACCTTGCGCTGATAAAGATCTCGTCGCTGTTCAAGGACCTGCCGACGCTTCAGCTTGGGGATTCCGACAAGATGAGGGTGGGCGACTGGGTGCTCGCTATAGGCAATCCCTTTGGACTTGAAGAGACGGTCACCCAGGGAATCATCAGCGCCACCGGAAGGGTAATAGGGTCCGGCCCGTACGACAACTTCCTGCAGACCGATGCGCCTATCAACCCGGGAAACAGCGGCGGTCCACTGATCAACCTGAAAGGCGAGGTCATCGGCATCAACACCGCGATCATTTCGGGCGGCCAGGGCATAGGCTTTGCAATACCGAGCGATATGGCAAAGAACATATTCGCCCAGCTGAAGACAAAAGGCAAGGTGGTCAGGGGATGGATAGGCGTTTCCGTTCAGACGGTCACCCCGGAGATCTCGCAATCATTCGGCCTCAGGGAGGCTAAAGGCGCCTTGGTGAGCGAAGTGATCCCCGGCGGGCCTGCAGCGGCGGCCGGCATCAAAAGGGGAGACATCATTACTTCCTTCAATGGGAAAGAGATCGGGAAGATGTCTGACCTACCTTCGGTCGTAGCCGGGACACCTGTCGGACAATCGGTGCCGGTGAAGGTGATAAGGGAAGGAAAAGAACTGACCCTGAGCATCAGGATCGCCGAGATGCCCGAAGGAGGCGTTGCAGCGCAGGCGGCTCAGACACAAGAGAGGCTGGGATTAACGGTCCAGAACATCACGCCACAGATAATGAGGGAACTTCGGCTGAGAGACAAAACGGGCGTTGTTGTAACGGATGTGGCCGAGGGAAGTCCGGCTGACGACGCGGGGATTCAGCCCGGCGATATCATAAAGGAGGCGAACCGGGTCCCCGTGAATAACACCAAGGATTTTGAGACCGCCCTGGGCAGGTCCGGGAAAAACAGACCTGTGCTCCTCCTTATTAAACGGGGTGCAGCGACGTTCTACGTATCGATTACTGCTTCAGAGTAGGCTGTGAAAACGACAGGGACCCTGATCATGTCCCTGTCGTTAATCCTGCGGGCTCCCTGCTCACTTTGTCTTCCATCAGTGCAAACATGATCAGGGCCAGAACCCAGATCGACACGATCACGACCCAGTGGTTGACATGCAACAGGCGCGGCAGCGTTGCCGAGCCCATCGGAGAAGACACGTAGAACTTCTCGATCCGGGGATAATAGACGCCAAAAAGATAGGAACCCGCTCCTATCCCCGCGATCGTGACAAGGGCATCTATCCGCCCTGTGGCCGCACCTGCAACGGAGGTGCCGGGGCAGTAACCGCTCAGAACGTAACCTATCCCGAACAGCGCCCCGCCCGCTGCCTGGGGCCAGAAGTATGTGGGTATGAAGAGAAGCCTGCCTATGTCGAGTAGCCGGAGATCGGACAGCAGGTACAGACCCGTTGTGGCTACGAGCACCGCAGTGAACATCGCCTTCGGGACAGCGAAGTCCGTCAGGTAAAAAACGCCTGTGAGCTTGTGTGGATTGCCGAGGCCGCCCCTTTCAAGAAAGAATCCGAAAAACACTCCTGAGAGGATGGCCACAACAAAGGACATGTCCTGGCTGAATGCCCCATACTGATAAAGCGGCGCGTTCATTGCCACAACTCCTTTCTCAGGATGAAGGCCACAAAGAAACCGCACAGGAACATGGCTATCAGAAAGACCCAGCCGCCCACGGCAAGCTGAGCGCTTCCTGTCAGGCCGATGCCGCTTGTGCATCCACGTGCGAGTCTGCTCGAAAATCCTACGAGCCCTCCGCCCAGAAGGGCCGTGAAGAAGCGGACAACGGCGTTCATGTTTTTTCCGCGGTCGAACCTGAAGCCGAAACTTCGGCTTGAAATTGAAGCGATGAAGGCCCCGATGAACAATCCGGCGATTTCAAACACGATCCAGTCTTTCAGCGGCGCCCCGCTTTTCAGGTATCCCGAAAAGTATGAGATCTTTTCGGCGCGGGCAGGGTCGATCCTCTGCACCACGTCTGCAGCGGCGCGGGCAAAGGCGCTCGATGCGCCTACGCCCATTCCCATGAAATAGAAGGCTGAAAGCAGGACAAGGCCGATCCCTGCGCCGGCAATATAAGGAGACCAGTAGTTGTTCTTTTCCACCTCTACCTCCTGTTCCGTGAATTTCTACTTCAATTGTAGCGGCTATTACCGGCATGCACAACAGCCACGAACGAGCAAATACGTGGAAAAGTGAATCCTGACGTTACAAAAAAGGACTTTGGGTTATCTGCTTTTTGTCACTCCGACGCGTGAGCAGGAGGAACGTATGCTGCATCGGGAGCAAAAGGGCGAGACCGGTCTGCATATGCCCTGGCCGAAGGCAACGAGCATGCCGTTTAGCTCCTTCCAGTATCTGCGCGGCAATATCTCCCGCAGCGCAAATTCGGTCTCCTTGGGAGTCTTTGTGCTTATAAGTCCCCACCTGTTTGTTATCCTGTGAACGTGCGTATCGACGCAGATTCCGGGCTTGTTGTAACCGAGCGTAACAACAAGGTTTGCAGTCTTTCTGCCGACGCCTTCAAGCGTAAGGAGGTCATCGATCCGGTCAGGCACTCTGCCGTGAAATCTTTCGAGAATGTCCGCGCTTATCTTTCTTATCCTGCGGGCCTTCACCCTGTAGAACCCGGCGGGATATATCGCCCTCTCGATCTCTGATACAGGAAGGACCGACAATCTTTCCGGCGTTGATGCAAGGCGGAAAAGCCTGGAGGAAGCGGCTCCGGTAACATCGTCCTTTGTCCTCAGGCTGAGGATGCACGAGATGAGCACACGAAAGGGGTCCCTGTCCGAGGAGGCCCTACTGTCAAGCCATGGCACGTGGAGGGTTTTCACCTGTTTCTTGAGGACAGGCCAGATCCTGATGAATTCCGGGAGCGTCATCGCCATTTCCAATCATAACAGCGTCAAGACCCGTGTGGCAATGATCCGTGATCAAGTGGCGGCTCCGGTGACGGAGAGATCGCCGTTGCCTTTATCACCGCCCCAATATACACAAGCTCTCTCTTCCCATTGGTAGCGATTGCACGTTTAACTTAATATCCTGCCTTAGATGTCTTGAACACTGATTGTATTTACAGCTGCTGTAAACACAACTCGTGACTTGGCCCGGATGAGTACACCGACAAATCGATAGTTATAGGAAATTGAAACTGATACGGATTACCGAATTAAGTATTAAATGCTCTATGCCTTCTTCATTTGTGTACTCCATTGGTCAACGGCCCTTTTCTTTCGCCCAATCCCAAGGCTTTACTTTCCTCATTTGTTAGTTTAAGAAGGTTCGGCAGTTTCCGTAATGCATTATCATCGTGAAACAGAGCTTCCGCGTCGCCAAGTGTAAATTCCTTTTCCCGCCGCGTTTTGGGCTTTCCAAATCGAATAATGCAATATTGGCTTTCATCCACAAACTCGTGCCCCGTCAAACCCGGCATGTGAGCCTTTCTTTCCTCCGGAGAGGCGCCTAACGGCGGATAGCCGAGATAGCCTGGCTTGAAAATAACAACCCATGGCTTGTGCAACTTCGCAAAGGGACTCCCCGCACACGATGCTGAAGGAAGCTCGAATTCACCTTGATTATCAGTCATCGTTTCTTTTGCAGCACATACTCTTTCCATATGCGGTCCTGTTTCTATTGTCCAGTCTGCCGCAACAACCGCGCCTTCGATTGGCTTGCCGGTGTCAAGCTCTATGACCCTTCCTCTGTAAGGCCCGTCGCTATGAACACATCCTGAGGATATTAGGAAGAGGACGAGTAAAACAATAATAATGTTTGTTCTCATGCCAGAATCCGCTTGGGGCAGTATCTCTTACCGATTGTACCCTCCATAGCTACAACTATACCACCTGATGCGGTGTACGGGAAGTTAATGACGGAATGAATGGCGCTTTCGGCGCCGCTGCGGAATTGCTATTTTCTGAAGGGAATTTGTAATGCCCCTTACGAGCTAGCTACTGAGAGGTCGTATTTCAAAGATAGCCGCTTGAATAATTTGAATTCGCAATTCGCCAACAAAAGAGTCAAAGTTGCAACTCCAAGAAGAAATGGCATTACTGCAAGCCACCGTATGGGGACTGTAAAACTTCTTGTAGCAATTGGAATGAAAATAGCAAACAAACACAGCAGAACAAAGAAATACAAATTAAGACGTGATAGTTGTTTGAACAAATCACTGTCATCATTTTGGATCAGCCTATAGGCGTAGAACAGAATAGGAAAATGACAACGTCATTGGATATAAGTAGGCCGACAGTCTAATTGGGCCGATAACGCTTTCCGTTCGTGCAATGATAATAATAAAATTAGCGAAGGAAATGGCAATAACAGTAAGAATTAGCTTGCGAAATTTAGCTCCATCCGAAATGAAGGAATATTTTACAAAACCCAAAAATATATAAAGACGCAGAAGAAAAGAGATTGAGTGTCCTATGATTGACACGGACGTCTTAAATTGAGGAATAATGGCATATAGAAGTGCGATAGGTATGCTCAGGACGAGATCAGCTATTACAAAATAGGAACACCTTCTGAAAGTGATCTTGTCCCGAATTAGAGCTTCCATGGAACTCTCTTTTGTCATTTGTACCCCGCAGCATTATATCACGGGCAGATACTATCAGATGCAGGAAGAAGAAATCTCCACGCATCATTGCTCCTGAGCACAATTCAGTCCGCGGCGGCCAAGTCAGCGAGTCTTGGTCCTTGCTCAACATACGAATACTTCGCCGCATACTTTTCCGCTCTTAAAACATTAATTTCTCTTATACGCGAACCTGAAAAGATGTCAGAGCTTATTATGAGATTTAAAGGCGTATTGGGATTTGTTGGCGAGCAGGTGATGCAGTTGAACTTGTATTCGTTGTTGAATGAATCAGTAGAAGACCTCGCATAGCACCCAATCTCATTCACTTGCTGAGCTAGGTGGATCCTAGTATACTCCTCAGCGCCTAATGCTGCCACAACGTCACCGTTCAAGGTAACGTAAAAGTACCCGCTGCTTTTCGAAAGTTCTTTCGGTCGAAAGAGAACGACTTGTCCGACTGGTGTGTCGACCTTTCTAATCTCAATATTCACTGGGGACAAACGCTCTGGCTCTGACAGAAGAGGGTACTTACTTGCCGGGAAGTTCACCTGGGTAAGGAGGAGACGATACCAGATCCACAAACCAAGAGAGGGTAAGGCGCATGACGAAAGTAACCCCAACAGCGCCGCCCCTCTCCGCCCAAACGATGCCCGGCCGCGCGCTGCCAGTGTACCCATTGTGTCCGGCGAGAGACTAACGGAAAACCTAATATTGATGACCATTAGAATTATGAAGATGGGCCCAGCCGTGAGTACAAAAACTGTCTTCGGCCAGCCATTGAGAGGTCGGATTCTCGGGATCTCGTGAATGATGAGCCACAGCAGGATTGCCCCGGAAGGAATCGTCAGAAGTAAAAATCTCATTACCTTATGCCAAGGGGCATTCTTTATCGTTCTCCCGCTAGATTTATACTCGTACCCCGCACCATTATATCACAAGGTAATGGCGAGAAGTACACGAAGGATCGTTGAGCCGGCGGCCCGAAATTCCTCAGGTGAGATATTATCCCTGCACCATGCATGCCAACTGAAAATCAAAGTCCATTTTGTTACCCTGGGCTGACTTTATGGAACGGCCGTCAGTTGCAGATAAGTGGGTCTGTAGCCTTTTTGATTGCAGGCCGTTACAGTAATTGTGCATACGAGAACTCAGATCATCGTGGAGGCCATGGATCAGATTCCAACGGGGCACATGCGCCCCGTACGTATTCATAGCCAGGCATAGGAAACGTGGATGTGTTGTTTTGGAAATCCCATCCCGATAGCGGCATGCTTGATATTATCCCAGCACTGTCACCGGTGCAACTGTCATTCATTCCCACAAACGGTGTATCCTCTACCCGACACTGACATCTCAAGGGCCTATTTGGATCCGATGGATTCTGGTTTTCCGTGCATGGAGCGGCGTCGCAAATAGCCCAATATTTATCCCCGGTATAGCCTTTTGCATCTTGATCACAAGCTTTTGGATTCAGCTTCAAAAGACTGCACCATCCACGATAAGAATACGTTGATACCCAGTCATACTTAACATTATCTACTTCATACTGTCCGTACCTGATGGCCTTACAAACAGGAGCTTGATCTACATCGCAAGGATGAACATCAGTGCTTTTGACTTCCGTCTGGAGTTTGCCGCAGTATCCTGGATTGCAGCTGTTTCAACAATATGGGTTTCATTAACCCTCATACAGTCGCAGTAAGCCTTGTCGCCGTTCATTTTGCAGTCGGGGATGCAGAACAAAGGGCGTGCCATCCAGTACACACGACAAATTCCTGAGGTGCATTAGGAAAGTTATGGGTGCCGCTATCCGTTTTTTCCACCAACTTCCGCCCAACATATCGGCGAATAACTTATTGCTATCACGGTTATGCACGTGATCGCCAATAATTGATATCTCATCTTCTTTCCCCTTTCTCTCTCCCCGAGGATTCATCCGACTCCGGTTTCTTTATACATGCCTGCCATCCGCCGTGGATGAAGGTCGACTTATCACACCAGACGGCGACCGGGTAATAATCACCCATATGATCCTGAGAGCACGGCCCCATATCGTCCAGAACGGTTCGGTCCGGAATGTGCTCGAAGTCGAAATCAACCG